>JAICYC010000119.1 GCA_025934395.1 Solirubrobacteraceae bacterium
CGACGACCGCCGCGAGCCTCACAGCCTCACCCGACCGCAGCGGGAGCGGTGGAAGCGGCTCGGACGACACCGCACCCACGGGCACGCCGTAGAGCCGAGCCGCAAAGTGCTATCGAGCAGCGAATCGGCTGCTGACGTTCGAGAGCCAAGCGTGGCGTGCTTCGCACGCGAGCGACTGAGGACGCCGGCACGCGCCGGCTATCGAACGTCAGCCGCAGCCGGTGTTGTTGCCGCAGCTGCTGCACGTGTAGCAGCTGCCGGTCCGCTGCATCATCCCCCCGCACTGGCTGCACGCTGGGCCGAGGTCGAGGCCCTGCAGGCGGGCGGGCACGACGGGCGGTGAGTCGGTGAGCGCAGCGGCTGCGGGTGTTGCGGCGGGCGCTGCTGCCGCGGGCGTCGCGGCCTCGGGGTCGCCTCCGGCGGCAGCGCGCGGCTGGGCCTCTGCGGCGGGGCCCGCGGTGTCGGATGAGGTGACCGCGATCGCGGTCTGCTGGGCGGCCTGGCGGGCGCGCACCTCGGGCGTGAGGATGCCGAGTTCCTCGTGCGCGTCGGCGTCGAGGAAGCGCGACGCGAGCCAGCGCATGATGTAGTCGGGCATCGACTTCGCGAACGGGATCTCGGGGTTGCCGGTGATCCCCTCCGGCTCGAAGCGCATGTAGCTGAACTTCTGCACGAGCGTTTCGAGCGGCACGCCGTACTGGAGCGCGATCGAGATCGCCGTCGCGAACGAGTTCATCATCCCGCGCAGCGTCGATCCCTCCTTGCCGATGTCGGTGAGGAAGATCTCGCCCACCGACCCGTCCTCGTACATGCCCGCGGTGATGTACCCCTCGTGGCCTGCGATCGAGAACTTGTGCGTGATCGACTGGCGCTCGCGCGGCATCCGCCGCCGCCGCGGGCCCGCGTCGGCGAGCGCCTTCGCCACGGCCTGCTCGATCCGCGCGTCGACGTCGCCGCCCTGCTTGGCGTCGGTGCGCAGCGCCTGCGCGGTCTTGGAGCCGTCGCGGTAGATCGCGAGCGCCTTGACCCCGAGCTCCCAGGCCTGGGTGTATGCGTCGGCGATGTCCTCGACGGTGGCCTCCTGCGGCAGGTTCACCGTCTTGGAGATCGCACCGGAGATGAAGGGCTGGACGGCTCCCATCATCTTCAGGTGGCCCATGTGCGAGATCGCGCGCTCGCCCACGGCGACGTCGAACACCGGCAGGTGCTCCTCGCGCAGCGCGGGCGCGCCGAGGATCGTCCCGTGCTCCGCGAGGTGCGCCTCGATCTGCTCCACCTCCTGCTCGCCGTAGCCGAGCGTGGCGAGCGCGAGCGGCACGGTGCGGTTGACGATCGTCATCTGGCCGCCGCCGACGAGCTCCTTGAACTTCACCAGCGAGAAGTCGGGCTCGACGCCGGTGGTGTCGCAGTCCATCAGGAACGAGATCGTGCCCGTGGGCGCGAGCACCGTCGCCTGCGCGTTGCGGTAGCCGTGCTGGTCGCCGAGCTCGACGGCCTCGTCCCACGAGCGCCGCGCCGCGGTGAGCAGACCCTCGTCACGGCACGTGCTGTCGGGGATCGCGTAGGACGCGTCGCGGTGCATGCGCATCACGTTGTTGTGGGGCTCGCGGTTCTCGGCGTAGCGGTCGTAGGGGCCGAGCGCCGCGGCCGTCTCGGCGGAGCGCCGGTACGCGCGCCCGGTCATCAGCGCGGTGATCGCAGCTGCTGTGCCACGCCCCTCGTCGGAGTCGTAGGGCATGCCGTTGCTCATCAGGTAGGCGCCGAGGTTGGCGTAGCCCAGGCCCAGCTGGCGGAAGGCGCGCGCGTTGTCGCCGATCTCCTCGGTGGGGTAGCTCGACGGCCCGACGATGATCTCCTGCGCGAGCAGGACGATGTCGACGGTGTGCTCGAACGCCTCGACGTCGAGCGTGCCGTCGGCGCGGCGGAACTTCATCAGGTTCAGCGAGGCGAGGTTGCAGGCGGAGTCGTCGACGTGCATGTACTCGCTGCACGGGTTCGACGCGTTGATGCGCCCGCTCGCGGGGCACGTGTGCCACTGGTTGATCGTGGTGTCGTACTGGACGCCGGGGTCCGCGCAGCGCCATGCGGCCTCGGCGATCTCGCGCATCAGCTCGCGTGCGCTCACCGGTTCGCCGACGGGCTCGCCCGTCGAGCGCGCGCGCAGGTGCCACTCGCGGTCCTCTCGCACGGCTCGCATGAACTCGTCGGTGACGCGCACCGAGTTGTTGGCGTTCTGGTACTGGATCGACTTGAACCCGTCGCCGTCGATCGACATGTCGAAGCCCGCGTCGCGCAGCGCCTGCGCCTTGTCCTCCTCGTGGGCCTTGCACCAGATGAAGTCGCGGATGTCGGGGTGGTCGACGTCGAGCACCACCATCTTCGCGGCGCGCCGGGTCTTGCCGCCCGACTTGATCGTTCCCGCCCACGAGTCGGCGCCGCGCATGAACGACACCGGGCCGGAGGCGGTGCCGCCCTTCGCGAGCGGCTCCATCGAGCCGCGGATGTTGGACAGGTTGATGCCCGAGCCGGACCCGCCGCGGAAGATCATGCCCTCCTTGGTGTTCCAGTCGAGGATCGACTCCATCGTGTCCTGCACCGAGAGGATGAAGCACGCGCTGCACTGCGGGCTGTCCTCGAAGCCCACGTTGAACCACACGGGCGAATTGAACGCGGCGAGCTGGCCCAGGAGGATGTGCGTGAGCTCGTGGTCGAAGGCGCGGGCGTCCTCTTCAGCGGCGAAGTAGCCGTTGGCGCGGCCCCAGCCGGTGATCGTGCCTGCGACGCGGCCGATCATCTGCCTGACGGAGCTCTCGCGCTCGGGTGAGCCGATCTGGCCGCGGAAGTACTTCTGCGCGACGATGTTGGTGGCGTTCTGCGACCAGGTCCTGGGGAACTCCACGCCCTCCTGCTCGAACGCCACGCGATCGCCGTGCCCGATGCGAGCGTCGCGGCGCTCCCACTCGACCGTGTCGAACGGATGCGTCCCGTCGGTCGTGAAACAGCGTCTGATCGACAGCGCCTCGCCGGGTGTCGCTCGCGTGGGTGTGGTGGGGTGCGTGCTGCGTGTCATCGGGCCTTCCTCCTCTGCTGCGCCGGCGTGGTGATCGCCACTGAGAGCTGTTTGTCGGGCCGCGAATAGTCCCGCGCGGGCCGGACGGAAACGGGGGCGCAGAAGAGGCCTGCAGTACCTCATATTTTAGTCGCTCGGGGGCGTCGATCCCGGTCGGAAAACCGCGCTGAGCGAGCGTTTCTGCGCGACCGGGGACGCCGCCTCGCGCGCCCCCTCGCCCTGGGGCTAGCGCCCGAGGCGGGCCCAGTCGGTGAGCTCCGCCCACGTGTTCCCCGCACGGTGCGAGGCCTCGGCGAGCGAATGGCGCAGCGACAGCAGCCAGTGCGGGTCGCCGGCGCGGGAGCGCAGCGCTGCCCACGCGCCTGCGAGCAGGATCAGGAGCGCGCCGAGGATCGCGAGCGCGACGGCGGTGTCCGAGGTGCCGCTGCTGCCGTGGGCGCGTGATCCCGTCGCGCCGGCGCGTGCGGGCACGGTGGTGATCCGCACGCCCGACGGCAGGTTGGTGCCGGAAGTGCTGCGGCTCGCGCCGGGCACCCCGGTGCCGGTCGCGCCGGGAACGGGCGGCGGCGTGGCTGTGCTGCGCGCGGTGACGGTGGTGGGCGCGGGCGTCCTGGTGGCGCTCGTGGTGGCGGGCACGGGGGTGTTGGGCGCGGGCCCGCCTTCGGGCGCGGCGGCGGCGGCGGTTGCGAGCGTGCCGGCGCCCGCTGCGCACGCGAGCGCTGCGAGCGATGCGGATGCGCGCCTCACGTGGCGAATGCTAGTGCGCGGGTGCGGCGGCGAGGCCCAGGTCGGCGAGCGCGGCGAGCGCGTCCGCGAGCACCGCGCCGGGCGGCTGCGTGGCGTCGATGGTGCGGAACCGCTCCGGCTCGGCGCGCGCGAGCTCGTCGTAGGCGCGGGCGACCGCGGCGAAGAACCGCTCGTCCTCGCGCTCGAGGCGGTCGGGTGCGTCGTCGCGGCCCTGCTGGCGGGCGCGTCCGGCGGTGGGGTCGATGCGCAGCAGCAGCGTGCGCGTGGCGGCGAGCCCGCCGGTGGCGAGCTCGTTGATGGCGCGCACGCGCTCGACGCCGAGCTCCCGGCCCGCGCCCTGGTAGGCGAGCGAGGAGTCCACGAAGCGATCGAGCAGGACCGTGGCGCCGTCCTGGAGCAGCGGCTCGACGCGCTCCTGCACGAGCTGCGCGCGCGCAGCGGCGTACAGCAGCGCCTCCGCGCGCGCGCCGACGGTGAGCGAGGGGTCCTTGACGAGCGCTCGGATCCGCTCGGAGAGCTCCACCCCGCCGGGCTCGCGCAGCAGCTCCACGCGTGCGCCGGCCCTGCGCAGCTCCGCGGCGAGAGCATCGGCGAGCGTGGACTTGCCCGCCCCGTCGATGCCCTCGATCGTGATCAGGTTGCCGCGCGCCACGGCGCCACGGTACCCGCTCTAGGATTGCCCGGATGCCAGGCTCGTCGTCACCGGCAGATGCGCTCGCAGCGGCGGTGGAGCGTCACCCGCACGCTCGCGCGGTGCTGCTCCCGGCGCTCTCGCCGCGGGGCGCTCCGTCGCACGCGTACCTGTTCCACGGGCCGGCGGGCACCGGCAAGCGCACAGCCGCATCGGCGCTCGCGGCGGCGCTGCTCGCCGAGGGGGCGGCGGAGCCCGAGGTGGTGGCGGAGCGGGTCGCGCGCGGGACGCACCCCGATGTGACGTGGGTGCGGCCGTCGGGGGCGGCGGAGATGCTGGTGGCGGACGTCGAGGAGCCCGTGGTGGCGGCTGCGACGCGGACGCCCTTCGAGGCTGCGCGTCGCGTGTTCGTCCTGGAGGCGGCCGACACGATGAACGACCAGGCTGCCAACCGGCTGCTCAAGACGCTGGAGGAGCCGCCGTCGTTCGTGCACCTGGTGCTGCTCACCGACCGCCGCTCCGACGTGCTGGCGACGATCGCCTCGCGCTGCCAGCTGGTGCGCTTCGACCCGCTGCCCGCGGAGATCGTGGCCCAGCGGATCGCCCCGGAGGGCGGCGCTGAGGGCGCGCGTGCGCTCGCGTGCGCGCGCCTTGCCCAGGGCGACGCGGCGATCGCGCGCACGCTCGTGGGCGAGAGCGGCGCGGCGCTGCGCGCAGGCGCTGAGGCGTTCGCGCGAGCTGCGCTGCACGGAGACACCGCGAGCCGCCCGTGGCTGGCGCTGCTGGACACCGCCAAGCGCGCGGGCGCGGCGGCGGGCGAGGAGCTCGAGCGCAGGCTGGAGGGCGAGCTCGAGCTGCTCCCCGCGCGCGAGCGCAAGAAGGCCGAGCGCGATGCGACGGAGGGACGCCGCC
>JAICYC010000089.1 GCA_025934395.1 Solirubrobacteraceae bacterium
AACGCTCCGTGACGGGTTGACGGTCCAGCGGCGGGTGCTCGATGCTCCCGAATCTACTGCGCCACCCCAATACGTGTTGTGACTACCCACTAGCCACAGGAGTCGTCCTGTCATGGTCCGTCCGGCCCGGTCGTGGGTAGACACGAGCCTATTGAAATGACAAGTGGACGGCATGTTCGGCGAAGCGCCGCGGACCGGGGCCGGCGCGTCTGGTCAGGCGTCCTCGGCGGGCGTGACGGTGGTGACCGGCAGGCCGAGTCCCGACAGCTTGCTCGGCAGATCGAGCTTCAGCCAGCGCGAGACGCGTGGCGAGAGGGTGGAGATGATGATCTCGTCGAAGCCGTGGAGGTTGACGGCGTCTTCGATGGCGACGTGCGGGTTGTGGCTGCCGACGAGCCCGTGCACCTCGCTGCCGGCGGCGGCGGTGAGCTTGGGCAGCGCGTCCGCGAGCACGCCGTCGGCCTCGGTGGAATCCTGGTCCTCGGGGTCGACCACCTTGTGCAGCCCGTGCGCGGTGGCGGGCACGAGCAACGTGAAGCTGCTCGGGCCGCGCGCGGCGCGCTCCTTCACCGCATCGAGCAGCGGCGCGTCGGCGGCGGTTTTGTGTGCGACGACGAGAACTCGGGCCGGCGCTGCTGCCTCCATTTGTCACTCCTTCCGAGCGGGTTCGCCGCGCGCCGGGCTGGCGGCCGTCGCGGCGCCTGGATCCGTTCTACCCGATCACGCACGGCCCGTGCACGGATGACGGATACCCTGCGCGCGGATGCAGGTGGTGGTGACCGACGAGCTCGTGGAAGTGCGCCTCTCGTGGTGGCAGAAGGCGCTGGGGCTGATGCGCAACATCACCGTGGCGCGAACCGACGTGAGCGAGGTCGAGGTGGAGCCCGACGCGCTGCGGGTGGCGATGGGCGCGGGCATCAAGGTGGGGTTGCGGCTGCCGTGGCTCTACTACGTCGCCCGCACGATCCGACTCGACCAGGTGTTCGTGGTGCGCAGGCATGTGCCCGCGCTGTCCTTCCGGGTGGCCAACCACGGCGCGCTGCAGCGCGTGGTGGTGAGCACCGCGGAGGCGGACGCGTTGGCCGAGCGGCTGCGCGCGACGGCTGGCGGCGCTCCGACCGCCGGCTAGACCCGACGCCGGGCGCTCGCGGCACATGCCAGCGCGTCGCGCTTGCAATCATCCCGCGATGCTCCTACCGCTCGACGACGTCGGCGAGGGCCCCGCGGTGCTGCTGCTGCACGCGGGCATCGGGGACCGGCGGATGTACGCAGATCACCTTCAGCCGCTCGCCGACGCGGGCGTGCGCGCGATCGCGGTCGACCTTCCCGGCTTCGGCGAGGCGCGGATGCCCGACGAGGAGGATGCGCCGTGGCTCGACGTGATCGACACGCTCGACCAGCTCGGAGTCGAGCGCGCGGTGCTCGTGGGCAACTCGTTCGGCGGCGCTGTGGCGCTGCGCGTTGCCGCGGTCGCACCCGAGCGCGTGTCGGGACTGATGCTCGTGTCCGCACCGGGCGAGGGGATCGAGCCCTCGCCGCAGCTCGCTGCGGTGTGGGACGCCGAGGCGAGCGCCCTGGAGGACGGCGACCTCGACGCGGCGGTCGCTGCGATCGTGGACGGGTGGACGCTCCCCAGCTCGTCCTCCGAGCTGCGCGAGCTCGTCGCGGCAATGCAGCGGCGGGCGTTCGAGACGCAGCTCGCCGGCCCGGAGGCGCCCGAGGCCCGCGACCCGCTCGAGGGTGGGCTCGGCGCGATCGCCAACGTGGCCGCGCCCGCGATCGTGGCGGTGGGCGAGCACGACATGGACGACTTCCGGCTCGCTGCCGAAGGGTTCGCGGCGGCGCTTCCCGATGCGCGGCTCGAGACGATCGCGGGGGCGGGTCATCTCGCCCCTCTGGAGCAGCCCGAGCGCTTTCGAGCGCTGGTCCTGTCGGTCGTGCGCTGACGCCCGCGAACCTCCGATGGCGGGGGCAGGATTCGAACCTGCGAAGGCAGAGCCAACGCGTTTACAGCGCGTCCCCTTTGACCGCTCGGGAACCCCGCCAGAGGAGGATCGAGCATAGCGATCGGGGCCGTTACGGACCTAGCGGACGTGCCGCGTCGATCTCGTAGCGGGCGCCAACGCGCCAAGCTGGGCGCGTCCGGGACGGCACGCGGGCGGCGCGCCGTCCCCATGCGGCGACTGCGAGCTAGGACGCCTCGCGCAGCTGCTGCGCTTCGGGCAGCGACTGCAGCTTCTTGAGCGTGCGGTTCTCGATCTGGCGCACGCGCTCACGGGTGATGTTGAAGGCCCGTCCAACCTCCTCGAGCGTGCGCGAGCGCCCGCCCACGATCCCGTAGCGCATCTCGATCACCTCCCGCTCACGCCGCGGGAGCGAGGCGAGCACGCGCGTGATGTTCTCGCGCCGGAGCGACTCGCTGGCGATCTCGAACGGCGACGCTGCAGAGACGTCCTCCACGAAGTCGGCGAGCGCCGAGTCCTCCTCCTCGCCCACGGGCTTCTCGAGCGAGATCGGCTGCTGCGTGATGCGCATCACCTCGCGCACCTCGCGCACGGTGCAATCGAGCTCGCCCGCGAGCTCCGCCGGGCTCGGTTCGCGCCCGAGCGTCTGGATCAGGCGGCGTTCGGCGTGCAGCAGCTTGTTGAGCCGCTCCACCATGTGCACCGGGATACGGATCGTGCGCCCCTTGTCGGCGAGCGAGCGCGTGACCGCCTGGCGGATCCACCACGTGGCGTACGTGGAGAACTTGTACCCGCGGCGGTAGTCGAACTTCTCCACCGCGCGGATCAGGCCGAGCGATCCCTCCTGGATCAGGTCCAGCAGCGTCAGCCCACGGCCGACGTAGCCCTTCGCGATCGATACGACGAGGCGCAGGTTCGCCTCCACCATGTGCTGCTTGGCGCCGATGTCGCCGCGCTCGATCCGCTTCGCGAGCGTGACCTCCTCCTCGGCGGTCAACAGCGGCACGCGGCCGATCGCGCGCAGGTACAGCCGCAGCGAGTCGAGGCTCGGTTCGATCGTCAGGTCCACGTCGGGTCGCCGCAGCTCCTCCAGGCGCGCCTGCAGCTCACCCGCCTCCTGCGTCGAGTCCTCCTCGCCTCGCTCCTCGGCGATCGCGGCCCTGTCGCCGCGGGTGGCGATCGCGGGTTCCTCGGCGTCGCCGCCGGAAGCCCCCGGTGCGGGTGTGTCGGCCTGCAGCTCGCCCGCCGAGTCCGACGGCGCGAGCACCTCGATCCCATGCTCCTCCAGGTAGCTGAGCAGATCCTGGGTCTGCGGAGCGGACAGCTCCGCATCCTCCACTGCGGCAGCGAACGCGGCTGTGGTCAGGAACCCTCTCTCCTGGCCCTCCGCGATGATCGCCTGAAGCTCATCCTGCTCGACCACGGCTGTGTCCGTGGCTGGGGCTGACACATCTCGAGTCTCCATCGCTGCGAAACCCCCAAGAACCGTTCCTGCTCCCCGTCGGCGCGGCGTGCCGCCCGACCTCCTCAGCCGACGCTAAGCCTCCCGTGCGTTGCGTGTGTGCATTGTGGTGTGCGGCTTGCGGTCCGCTCCCGTTTCCCCGAAGCGGTCCGCGGCCGAGGGCGGATTGATACCAGAATCGGTGGTCGGGCATTCGCCTTCCTGGACACGCGGCCCACGCTAGGCTAGGGACGCAGTGGCCTCCGAGATGAAGGACAGGCAGGCGAACTCGCCGACCACATCCTCCGTGGGCCCCGCCCGCCCGTCCTCGCCAGGCGAGGGCGGGTCGCTCGGGGTCGGAGACGACGTCCAGGCGCGCACCCCGGGGATCGCCGTAGCGCTCTCGCGCGTGGGGGTCACGGGCGTGGAGAAGGTCGTGCGGATCCGCGACGAGCTGTTCTTCGCGCGCCTGGACTGCTTCGTGGACCTCGGCGCCCACCAGAAGGGCGCGCACATGTCCCGCTTCGACGAGGTCGTCAACGACGCGATCGGCGAGGTGGTGCTGAGCGGGTCGAGCTTCCGTGCGGAGACGCTCGCGCAGCGGATCGCCGAGCTGGTGCGCGAGCGCCAGGACGCCGAGCGCGCGGAGGTGACGATCGAGGCGCGCTACCCCGAGCACAAGCCGGCGCCGATCTCGGGCACGCAGACGCAGGAGATCTACACGCTCCACGGCCGCGCAGTGGCCTCCGCACATGGCACGCGCCGCACCGTGGGTGTGTCGGCGACGGGCATGACCGCGTGCCCGTGCGCGCAGGAGCTGATCGCCGCCCGCGCCCGCGAGCGGCTGCTCGAGCGCGGCTTCGACGAGCGGCAGATCGCGGACGTGCTCGACGCGGTCCCGGTCGCCACGCACAACCAGCGCGGCCTGGCCACGCTGCAGATCGGCCTCACCGAGGACTGCACGGATGAGATCGATGCCGCCTCTCTGCTGGAGATCGCGGAGGCGAGCATGTCATCGGAGATCTACGAGCTGATGAAGCGCTCCGACGAGGTGGAGGTCGTGGAGAAGGCCCACCGCCGTCCGCGCTTCGTCGAGGACTGCGTCCGCGAGATGCTCGCGGGCGTGATCGAGACGTTCCCGAACCTGAACGACGCCTGCTTCGTCTCAGCGCGCCAGGAGAACCTCGAGACGATCCATCAGCACAACGTGCTCGCGGAGCGTCACGGCCTGCTGGGGGAGCTCCGCTCCGAGCTGCACACCGGCTTCGTGCCCGTGCACCAGACCACGCTGCAGGAGTGGCTCGGCGCGCGTCCGGGTCGCTGAGGGCGCGACCCGCTCAGGCGTCGGTGGGCGCCTGCAGGCGTGCGAGCTGCCTGCGCACGCCGAAGAAGTAGTCCAGACCGGAGAGCACCGTGATCGCCACGGCGCTGTAGAGCAGCGCCGACACCCACACCGGTTCGCCGTGCACCGCGATCACCGCGAGGATCGCTGCGATCTGGACGCACGTCTTGATCTTCCCGAGCATGCTCGCCGCGACCACCACACCTTGCTGGCTCGCACCGAGTCGCAGCACCGTGACGGCGAACTCCCGCGCGATGATCACCATCGCCACCCAGGCGGCGAGGCGGTGCAGCGACACGAGCGAGACGAGCGCAGCGACCACGAGCAGCTTGTCGGCGAGCGGGTCCATCAGCTTGCCGAACGTCGTCACCGAGTCGCGCGCGCGCGCCAGGTAGCCGTCGACGAAGTCGGTCAGCGACGCGAGCGCGAACACGACCGCTGCGAGCACGTCGCCCGCGGGCGTGTTGCCGAGCAGCGCAGCCACCAGCACCGGGACGAGCATGATCCGCAGCACCGTGAGCAGGTTTGGCAGGTTGACCGGGAACACCGCACTCCAACCCTAACGCCGCCCTGGCGATGGCGGTGTCACCGGCGGTGCAGCACCACGCGGAGTTGCCCGCGCCGGTGATAAACAGTGACCAGGCCGGTGAGCTCGCGTCGCTCGGGCGTACCGCACACCCGCAACAGGAGGGATCAACGATGCAGAAGCGCACGCTCGGAGCGAACGGTCCCGAGGTCTCGGCGATCGGCCTCGGCTGCATGGGCATGTCGGCGTTCTACGGCGCCACCGACGAAGCCGAGGCCCTGCGCACGATCACGCGCGCGCTCGACCTCGGCTGCAACTTCCTGGACACCTCCGACATGTACGGGCCGCACACCAACGAGGAACTCGTCGGCCGCGCGATCTCTGGGCGCCGCGACGAGGTGTTCCTCGCGACGAAGTTCGGCATCACGATCGAACCGGGCGATCCGCCGAAACGGTCGATCAACGGAACGCCGGAGTACGTCCGCAGCGCCTGCGAAGGGTCGCTGCAACGCCTCGGCGTGGACCACATCGACCTCTACTACCAGCACCGCGTCGACCCGCGCACCCCGATCGAGGAGACCGTGGGCGCGATGGCCGAGCTGGTCGAAGAGGGCAAGGTCCGGCATCTCGGGCTCTCCGAGGCGGGCGCGGAGACGATCCGGCGCGCGCACTCCGTGCACCCGATCACAGCCGTGCAGACCGAGTACTCGCTGTGGACGCGTGACATCGAGGCGGAGATCCTGCCCACGCTGCGCGAGCTCGGGATCGCGCTCGTCGCCTACTCGCCGCTGGGCCGCGGCTTCCTCTCGGGCCGGTTCTCCTCGCCCGAGGACCTCGACGACGGCGACTTCCGCAAGTACGGGCCGCGCTTCACCGGGCAGAACCTCGAGTCGAACCGGCGCCTGGCCGAGCGCGTCAAGGAGATCGCCGAGGAGAAGGGCATCACCCCGGGCCAGCTCGCGCTCGCATGGGTGCTCGGACGCGGCGAGGACATCGTTCCGATCCCCGGCACCAAGCGCGTGAGCTACCTGGAGGAGAACCTCGGCGCAGCCGACGTGGCGCTCAGCGCCGAGGACGCCGAGCGGATCGCGCAGGAGATTCCTGCGGCTGCGGGCGACCGCTACGACCCTGCGGGGATGACCACGGTGGGCCTCTAGCGATCGCGCGCCCGGCGCTCGCTCAGCGGTGCGCGGGGAAGGAGGCGCGCCCCTGAGCGAGCGCGTGGCCGTGGCCGGGGCGGTGCACCCGGTCGACCGCTGCTTCCACGATCCGCGGCACGCGCGCCTCCCGCGCGCGTGCGCGCGCGGGAGTGAGCAATCCGTCGCTCACCATCGCTGCGATCGCCTTCTCGCGCGCCGCCACGAGCGCGGCGATGAGCCCCGCGCGCGAGCGGCCCGGCGTGGAGCCCGCGATCTGCGCGAGCGTCGCGCCCGAGCGCAGCTTCGCGCGCAGCTGCGCCGCGGTGAGCCCCAGATAGCCCGCAACCGCCGACCGCGCAGCGGCGTGCACGTGCCCCACGTGCCCGTGCATGACCTGTTCGGCGACCCGCACCGGAAGCCCCTGCAGCTGCGATTCGAGATGCGCTTTGCGCGCGGCGACGATCGCGTCGATCACGCCCTGCGCAGACTTGCCGGATGTCGCCGCGGCCACCTGGCCGAGCGTCTTTCCTTCGCGCAGCTCCGCGCGCAGCTGCGGCTCGCCCACGCCCAGGTAGGAGGACGCGGCGCCGAGCGCGCTCTTCGTGTGCCGGTGCTCGCCGGTGCCCTGCGCGGCGGTCACCGCCGCGAGCGCACCGCCCGCGAGGACCGCAGCCGCAGCGAGCAGCCCCAGCAGTCTCTTCCTCGACATGCTGCCCATTCGCCGCTCATTGTTGCGCGCGCTCGCGGAACCCGCGCCGGTCGCCGCTAGTGGCCGACCGAGAAGAAGCTGATGTGCCTGCAGCGGTCGAGCCGGTAGTGCGGCAGCGCGTGGTGGCTCGTGAACACCACGATCCCGGGGCTTTCGCAGTGGATCACGCCCGAGCCCTCGTGGGCGTGTACGACGGTTCTGGGATTGGTGCCCGTCCACACGTAGTTGACGGTGTCGTTGGAGTAGATGAAGTTCTTGCCGTTGCCCGCATGGATCACCACCGTCTGCCTGCTGGGCCAGCCCGAGGGGTGGTAGTCGCCCCAGATCACGTCGCCCGCCTGCCCGCCGACGATCGTGTCGTTGCCGTATCCGCCGAGCAGGTAGTTGTGGCGGTCCGCCACGCCGACGAGCGTGTGTTCCTGGCCAGCGGGCCCGTGGTCCATCACGAGGTGCTGGTCGGGCGGCCATCCCGCGTGGCTCGTCATCGCCCCTGCGACCGCGGGCAGCGCGCATGCGAGCGCCGCGACCACCACCGCGACGCGGCGTCGCGACAAGCATCTGCGGATCGGCGATGTGCGCTTCAAAGCGGGCTCCCTTCGGTGGCGTGCATCGACCGTCAACGCGTCTACCCCCCTCCGGGTTGCGCTCACTCGCACATTCGGCCACGAGCGGTTCCCCGCGCGCCGGACGATAGGGTGGGGCGATGCCGCTGATCCCCATGGTCATCGAGCGCACCGCGCGCGGCGAGCGCGAGTTCGACATCTACTCGCGGCTGCTCAACGAGCGGATCATCTTCCTCGGCACGCCGATCGACGACCAGATCGCGAACCTCGTGGTGGCGCAGCTGCTGCACCTCGAGAGCGAGGACCCCGACAAGGACATCTCGCTCTACATCAACTCGCCCGGCGGCAGCATCTACTCGGGGCTCGCCATCTACGACACGATGCGGTTCGTGAAGCCCGACATCGCGACGATGTGCGTGGGGGTGGCGATGTCGATGGGCTCGCTGCTGCTCGCGGGCGGCACCAAGGGCAAGCGCGCAGCGCTGCCCAACTCGCGCATCCTCATCCACCAGCCCTCCGCCGGGTTCGAAGGCCAGTCCACCGACATCGAGATCCACGCACGGGAGATCCTGAACCTGCGCGCGCGCATCGACGAGGTGTACGCCGAGCACACGGGCCGCCCGACGGAGGAGGTGCGCGCCGACATGGAGCGCGACCGCTTCTTCTCCGCCGAGCAGGCGCGCGACTACGGACTGGTCGACCGCGTGCTGGAGAGCCACTAGCGGGATCCGGGGGGTCTCCCACCTGCACAGCCACGCGCGAGGGGCCGGATGCTGGGGTTGACGCGCACCGAGCGCAGCGTGCTCGCCGCGATCGCGCTCGTCACGGTGCTGGCGGGCGTGGCCGACTACGCCAGCTGGTCCCCCGTCCCACGCTTCGCGATCGCCACGCTCGCGCTCGCGGGGCTGGCGTGGGTGGTGTCGTTCTCCACCGAGCAGCTCGGCGAGCGCCTCGGGCCGGCGCAGACGGGGATGCTGCAGGCAACGCTCGGCAACCTGCCCGAGCTGTTCGTGGTGATCTTCGCGCTGCAGAAGGGCGAGCTGGTGGTCGCGCAGACCGCGATCGTGGGCTCGATCCTCGCCAACGCCCTGCTCGTGCTCGGGCTGGTGATCGTGGTCGGCGCGCGACGCGCGCCCGACGGGGTGATGCGCTTCCACCGGCGCCTGCCCCGCGACACGGCCACGCTGATGCAGGTCACCGTGTTCATCATCGTGCTGCTCGGGCTCTCGCTCGGCTCGCACGACTCCGCCAGCCACCACGTCAAGGCGATCTCGATCGTGGGCGCGGTCTGCCTGCTGGTGGTGTACGCCACGTGGGTGGGGCCGTACCTGCGCGGCGACAAGCCTCCGGTGGTCGAAGAGGGCGAGGCCGGCGACGACCCGGACGAGCGTGCTGCCGCAGGGGGCGCCGCGCGCTCGGAGGCGCGGCTGTCGCTCGCCACGTCGGTCGCGCTGCTCGCCGTCGGGGCCGTGGCCGCTGCGTTCGTCTCGGACTGGTTCATCGCCGGCCTCCGGCCCGCGATCGGGACCCTGCACGTCTCCCAGGCGTTCGCGGGCCTGGTGATCGTCGCGATCGCAGGCAACGCCGTCGAGCACGGCGCGGGCGTGATGCTCGCCTACCGCCGGCGCTCGGACCTCGCCATCTCGGTGGTCAAAAACTCCGTCGCGCAGATCTCGGCGTTCCTGTTCCCCGTGCTCGTGCTGATCTCGTTCGCGCTGTCGACCACGCTCACGTTCGCGCTCGCGCCCGTGTACATAGGCGCGCTCGCGCTCACCGTGCTCGCGGTCGCGCAGGTGACGGGGGATGGGGAGGCTGCGGCGTTCGAGGGGTGGGCGCTTGTGGCGCTCTATGTCGTGCTCGCTACTTTCACCCTTTACGAGTGAGGGGCTGCGGGCGGGCCAGATTCGCGTGCGGCGAGCCCGCGG
>JAICYC010000050.1 GCA_025934395.1 Solirubrobacteraceae bacterium
CAGACGTTCGGCATGGACCTCGAGTTCACCGAGGGCATGCAGTTCGACAAGGGCTACATCTCGCCCTACATGGTCACCGACCAGGACCGCATGGAGGCGGTGCTCGAGGACCCCTACGTCCTGATCGCCAACCAGAAGATCGGCTCGGTGCGCGACGTGCTCCCGGTGCTCGAGCAGGTGATCCAGAGCGGCAAGCCGCTGCTGATCATCGCCGAGGACGTCGAGGGCGAGTCGCTCGCCACGCTCGTCGTCAACAAGCTGCGCGGCACGTTCACCGGCGTGGCCGTCAAGGCACCCGGCTTCGGCGACCGCCGCAAGCGCATGCTGGAGGACATCGCGATCCTCACCGGCGGTGAGGTGATCACCGAGGAGATGGGGCTCAAGCTGGAGAACACGCAGGTCTCCCAGCTCGGCCGCGCCCGTCGCGTGGTCGTCGCCAAGGACACCACCACGGTCGTGGACGGCGCCGGCGACAGCGCAGCGATCAAAGGCCGCATCAACCAGATCAAAGCCGAAGTCGAGAACACCGACTCCGACTTCGACCGCGAGAAGCTCCAGGAGCGGCTCGCGAAGCTCTCCGGCGGCGTGGCGGTCGTGAAGGTCGGCGCTGCCACCGAGACGGAGATGAAGGAGAAGAAGCACCGCGTCGAGGACGCGCTCCAGGCCACGCGCGCAGCGCTGGAGGAGGGCATCGTCCCCGGCGGTGGCGTCGCGCTGCTGCAGGCGTCCTCGGCGGTCGACGTCGCCGAGAACGGCGCTTCGGCCGACGGGTCCGATGACGAGCGCACCGGCGCCCGCATCGTGCTCCGCGCGCTGGAGGAGCCGCTGCGTCAGCTCGCCGAGAACGCAGGGCTGGAGGGCTCCGTGGTCGTCAACGACGTCCGCAAGGCCAAGAAAGGCCAGGGCCTCAACGCCTCCACGAACGAGATCGTCGATCTCGTCGCCGAAGGCATCATCGACCCCGCGATGGTCACGCGCTCCGCGCTGCAGAACGCAGCGTCGATCGCGAAGAACATCCTCACCACCGAGGCGATCGTCGCCGAGGTGCCCGAGAAGGAAGCCGTCGGCGCAGGCGGTGGCATGCCCGACATGAGCGGGATGATGTAGGGATCGCTCGCGCGATCCGAAGCGCCGCCGGCAGCGATGCGAAGCGCCGGCGGCGACTGGAGCACCAGCAGTGAGGAGGGCCCGGCGTCTCGCCGGGCCCTCTGCGTCTCGAGGCCGAGACCCTGCCGGTGCGGACTAGACCTCGGCCACCGCGCGCGGGCCCTCGCCCACGTACTTCGCTGTGGGTCGGATCAGCTTCCCCTCGCGCTTCTGCTCGAGGATGTGCGCCGACCAGCCCGCGACGCGCGCGCACGTGAACATCGGTGTGAACAGGTCCGGCGGGACCTCGGCGAGGTCCAGCACCACGGCCGACCAGAACTCCACGTTCGTGGCGAGCACGCGGTCCGGCCGGCGCGCCTGCAGCTCCGCGAGGGCCGCCTGCTCGAGCGCCTCCGCGGCCTGGAAGCGGGGCGAGCCGAGTTCGCTGCAGGTGCGGCGCAGCACCCGCGCGCGCGGGTCTTCGGCGCGATAGATGCGGTGCCCGAAGCCCATCAGCCGCTCGCCGCGGTCCAGCGCGTCGCGCACCCAGCGGTCCGCGTCGCCCATCTGTTCCACTTCCTCGAGCATCTTCAGAACGCGCGAGGGCGCGCCGCCGTGCAGCGGGCCCGAGAGCGCGCCGACCGCACCCGACAGCGCCGCCGCGACGTCCGCGCCCGTGGATGCGATCACCCGCGCGGTGAACGTGGACGCGTTCATCCCGTGCTCCGCAGCCGAGATCCAGTACGCGTCGATCGCCTTCGCGTGGTCGGGGTTCGCCTCACCGCGCCAGCGGATCAGGAAGCGCTCCGGGATCGTCCGCCCCTGGTCGATCTCCGGCTGGGGCACCGGCGGGTGGCCCGCGCCGCGCGCGGACTGCGCCACGAACGACAGCGCCATCACCGAGGCGCGTGCGAGGTTGTCGCGCGCCTCCTCGTCGGAGATGTCGATCAGCTGCCCGAAACCCCACTCGGGGGCGAGCATCGCCAGCGCGGACTGGACGTCCACGCGGTGGTCACCCGAGCGCACCGTGAGCGCATGGGGTTCCGCCGGCGGGAGCCCGGGCTTCAGCCGGCCGTCCACCAGCAGGCCCCAGACCTGCTCGTAGGGGACCGCGCCCACGAGCGTCTCGATGTCGACGCCGCGGTAGCGAAGGGCACCGCCCTCTTTGTCGGGCTCCGCGATCTCGGTCGCGAAGGCGATGACTCCCTCGAGGCCCGACTGGACCTCGGGATCTGACTGGACCGCGCTCATGGCACTCGCTTTCTGAGCTTGATGCTTGACGGGGGAGCTGCCTTGTGGGCAGGGCCATATCGTCGCAGGATTGCCCGCGCGAGTAGGCTCTGCTCGCCGTCGCAGGAGCAGAAGCCGATCCGAGGAGGAGCCGTGCCAGACAGCGACCTGATGTTCCGTCCCGCCACCGAGCTCGCCGCGATGGTGCGCGCCGGAGAGGTCTCCTCGCGGGAGCTCGTCGAAGCCTCGCTCGAGCGGATCGAGGAGCTCAACCCCAGCCTCAACGCGTTCGTGGAGATCGACGCCGAGGGTGCGCTCGCCGCCGCCGACGCGATCGCGCCGGGGGACGAGCGCCCGTTTGCGGGCGTGCCCACGGCGATCAAGAACAACCGCGCGGTCGCCGGCAAGCGCCTCACCTACGGGTGCCCGCTGATGAAGGACTACGTCGCCGACTACGACCACAACATCACGCGGCGGCTGCGCGACGACGCGGGGATGGTGATCGTGGGCACCACCACGCTGCCGGAGTACGGGATCCTTCCGGTCTCCGAGGCGCAGCTGTTCGGCCCCACCCGCAACCCGTGGGATCTCGATCGCACGCCCGGTGGGTCCTCCGGCGGCGCCGCCGCCGCGGTCGCGAGCGGGATGCTCCCGGTGGCCCACGGCAACGACGGCGGCGGGTCGATCCGGATCCCCGCCGCATGCTGCGGTCTGGTGGGGCTGAAGCCCTCCCGCGGGCGCATCTCCGCGGCCCCCGAGCTGGGTGATTCCGCGCTGACCACCGACGGCATGCTCACGCGCACCGTCGCCGACACCGCCGCGCTGCTCGACGTGCTCGCGGGCTACGAGCCCGGCGACGCGACTTGGGCACCGCCCCCCGGCGAGCCGTTCGCCGTCTCCGCCGGCCGCGAGCCGGGGAGGCTGCGGATCGCCTCCACGGTCAAGCCGCCCGTGCCCGAGGCGGACGTCGATCCGATGGCGGCGGCGGCCGTGCAGGACGCCACCGACCTGCTCACCTCGCTCGGCCACGAGGTCGAGCAGATCGACCCGCCGTGGCAGGACGACGGGCTGCGCGAGCTGTTCGGCGTGGTGTTCTCCAACCACATCGCGCTGTCGATCGCCTACTCCGCCACGATCGCGGGACGCGAGCCCACCGAGGCCGACATGGAGCCGATGAGCTGGGCGATCTTCGCGATGATCAGAAAACTGGGCGCGGTGGAGGGGATGGCAGCCGCCGCGCGCCTGCAGGGGTTCGCGCGCCAGCTCGTAGCGCTCCTGTCCCCGTACGACGCGCTGCTCACGCCCGCGCTGGCCGAGCGGCCACTGCCGCTCGGAACGCTCGACACCGCTGCGGAGGAACCGCTGTCCACGTTCACGCGCTCCGGCCTGTTCACGCCGTTCACGCCGATCTTCAACGCCGACGGGCAGCCCGGGATCTCGCTCCCCCTGTTCGAGGGCGAGGATGGGCTCCCGCTGGGCGTGCAGCTGGTGGGGGCGCCCGCCGGGGAGGGCGCGCTGCTGGCGCTCGCCGCGCAGCTCGAAGCCGCGCGGCCGTGGGCCGGCCGCAAGCCGGGGTTCGCGGTGGGGGCCGCCGACTAGGCGGTAGCGCCGAGCACGACTTCCATCGGCTGCGGCGTCACGCCCAGGCCGCGCACGTCCGCGGCGCCGCGCGCGCTCTTCATCGACACCTCGAGCAGCTCCGCCTCGTCCCACGTGGCGGGCGTGCGGGTGCCCATCGCCAGCGCCAGCAGCCGCAGGCCGCGGGAGACGAGCGGGGTGGGGATGTGCGCGAGCGGCCGGTTGCGCGACCACGCGCGGAGCGCCGTGGTGACGATCTCGCTGTGGGTCAGCGTGTCGGGGCCCGCGAGCTCGTAGCGCGTGTGCTGCTCGGTCGGCGTCCTGGAGAGGCCCGCGATCACGCAGTCCGCGACGTCCTCGGCCCAGATCGGCTGGAACTCCGCGCGCCCTCGCCCCGTGACCGGCATCACGGGCAGCCACGCGAGACGCTCCATCAGCGTGAGCCAGGGGTCGCCGGGCGCGTAGACGATCGAGGGCGCGAACACGATCGTGCGCAGGCTCGACTCGCGCACCGCCTTCTCCGCGTGTGCCTTGGCGCGGAGCAGCCGTGTGCGGTGGTGGTTGGACGCGCCCAGCGCCGAGAAGAACACGAAGCGCTCCACCCCCCGGCGCTCGGCCGCCTCCACCATCCGCCACGTTGCGATCCCGTTGAGCTCCTCGATCGAGCCGCGCGGCTGGTCCCGGATCGCCGCGGCCAGGTGCACCACCGTGTGCACGCCGCGCAGCGCGTTGCGGAACGAAGGCGGATCGGTCAGGTCGCCGAGCGCGATCTGCACCCTCACGCGCTGGGACCCGAGCCGCCGCGGGTCGCGCACGAGGCACCGCACCTGCTCCCCCTGGGCGAGCAGCCGGCCGAGCACCGTCGAGCCCACCAGCCCGGTCGCGCCCGTCAGCAGCAGCATGATTCGTACAATATGCGTCTCCCCACGGGATCCCCACGCAAACGAGAGAAAGAAGCGAATGGCCTACGTGATCGCCGAGCCGTGCATTGGCACCAAGGACAACTCCTGTGTCGAGGTGTGTCCGGTGGACTGCATCCACCCGACGCCCGACGAGCCCGGATACGACGCGGCCGAGATGCTCTACATCGATCCCGAGGAGTGCATCGACTGCGATGCCTGCGTGGAGGCATGCCCTGTGGACGCGTGCTTCGCCGAGGACCAGCTCCCCGACGAGTGGCAGAAGTACACGCAGATCAACGCCGACTACTTCAAGAACGTCCGCTGACCGCCAGCGCGGCGGGAGGCTCCTGCGCATCGTCGGCGTGGTAGAGCACGCCGCCGCCGGCCGCTTGCACCAGCGCGTCGCCGTCGGCTGAGCGCAGGTAGAGCACCGCGCGCTGGACGCGGCGCCCACTCACCAGCCCCGCGTCGCGCAGCACGCCAAGATGCTGGGACACCCCGCCGCTCGAGAGGCCGAGCGCGCCCGCGAGCTCGATCGTGGAGTGGGGCTCGTCGAGGGCGGTGAGCAGCTGCGCGCGGGTGCGGCCGAGCAGCCGCGCGAGCGCGTCCGGCGGCGCGAGCCGATCGGGGCTCCAGAGCATCCCGATGCCCCGCGCGGGGTAGATCAGCGTGGGCTGCCACGGCGGCGCGGTCACGAACGTCACCTTCGGCCACACGAACGCGCTCGGCAGCAGCAGCAGCCCGCGCTCGTCGAGGTCGAGCACCGTCTCGGTGTCCTCGCAGGCGGCGATCGTGAGCACGCCCTCGCTCCAGCTCACCGTCGGGTCGAGGTCGCAGAACAGGCGCGCGGTCCCGCCGTCTGCGATCTGGCGCGAGCGGTACAGCACGTCGTGCTCGAGCAGCGCGCGGATCCGCGGCCAGTGGCCCGCGAGGCAGCGCTCCCAGTACTCGCGCATCAGGTCGGCGAGCTCCGAGATCGCCGTGCGCGGGTCGGACACGAACGGCTCCAGGACGGCCGGCAGCGCCCCGTCGGGATAGGCGGTGCGGACCTCCCGTCGGATCTGCGCTGCGGGGGTTGCGACCATCACGCGCAGCTCGTCCTCGAACTCCACCAGCGGTCCGGTGGGCGGCGGGTTGACGAAGTCGGGGTTGTAGCTCGGTGAGCTCTGGAGGGCGACCAGCGCGGACAGATCGAGCCCCGCGAGCCGCCGTCGTGCCTCCTCGGTCCACTGCAGGTGCAGTGCCCGGCCCGCCGGATCTTCGAGCGTCGTCACGCTGCGGATCAGCTCGAGCATCGGCGAGATCGCAAAGCGAACGCGGGTGAGTGCCTCCGTGTCGAATCGTGCGGTGATCATCGTGTGCTCGATCGTGCCCGACCGCGCCCCGCCGTTGCAACCATTTAGCCCAGTCTAAATCTGTTTGGGTGCTGTTCGGGGACGGCGAGAATGGATCCATGCTCGTCAACCACCACATAGCAGCAGCACTCGCCTCCGAGCGCGAGCGCGATCTCCTCGCCGCCGCGCGCCGCTGGCGCACGGCCGATCCCGTCGCCGAGGTGGAGCCCGCGCGTGCGACGCCGCTCGCGTCCCCCACGGAGTCGCGGGAGCCGTGCCCCGACCTCGGCCGCGAGGGCCGGATCTCCGTACGGATCTCGCGCTCGCGCTCCTCCGAGGCGGTTCGTTCCGCCAACGCCCGCGCTCAGGCGCGGGTCGAGGTGCGCTAGGGCCGCGAGCGCAGCGCCCGGCTGACGGGCGGCTGCGCGCCGCGATAGGAGGGGTGCAGCACGTCGAAGATCGGCACGCCCGCGATCTCCTCCGAGAGCAGGTCCCGCAGCCGCGCCGAGTCGAAGCTGTGCGACTGCGGCGCGACGGGGTTCACCGTGAGCGCGAGCAGGTCGATCGGGGCGAGCACCGCCAGCCGCACCCCTTGGGCGCGGTAGTGCTCCACGCCGCGCTCGTGTACGAACACGTGCGTCGCGTCCGCCACCACGAGGGTGATCTCGCGCCGCGACCGACGCGCGGCGAGCGCCACGTCGCGCACGAAGCTCTCGGGCAGCGCGCCCGACACCGCGATCGCCGCCGCGTCGCGGTGCTCGGCCAGCAGCGCGGCGATCTCGGCGGCCTGCGCGGTCAGCGCGTAGCGCGCGGGCAGGAGCGCCGCGCCGGCTCCGTCGGCACTCAGAACGGCTGCGCCGTGCTCGCTGCCTGCGAGCGCCAGCGCGTGGGCCGCGGCACCGAGCGGCCCGTCCGCTGCGAGCGTCGGCAACCGCACGAGCTCGATCGCCTCGCGCGTACGCGCCACCACCTCGTGAACGTCTTCGCTGAGCACCGCGCCGGTGCACGCCACGAGCCCGTCCGCCACGTGCGGCGAGGAGGCCGCGCGGCGGTCGATCGCGCCGTCGATCAGCGCCTGCTCGGCGCCGTGCGCGAGCATCGCATCGGCCATCGCACGCGCATCCTGTGCGGCGCTCGGCCCGGCGACTTCCACCTCCCCGGCCGAGAGCAGGCGCGCGATCACGACCTCGCCGAGCGGCGTGCCGATGCCCGTGCGGTCGAGCAACTCGTGTCCTGTGCCGCTCGCGCTCAGCAGCGCATCTGTGGTGGCCACCAGCGAGCCCTCCTCCAGGCGCACGCGGGGCTTGTCGATGCGGAAGTCGATCACGTCGTGCTGCTCGCCGTCGCGCCCGACGGATGTGACGCCCACGGGCGTTCCCGCCGCCGAGAGCTCCGCGAGCAGCGCGTTCAACGTGACGGTCTTGCCGGTGTTCTTCGCGAGCCCCACGAGCGCCAGTCGCGGCGCAGCGCGGGTCAGCTCCGAGAGCAGCAACTGCTCAGCGCGGCACCGCCGCACGCGCGGCGAGCTCGCGCACGATGAACGACGCGAGGTGGTGGGGGTAGGTGCCTTTCGAGAAGCCCGCGTCGTAGCCGAGCTCCTTGGCGAGCTCGTTGGTGACGCGCGGCCCGCCGCACGCGAGGATCACCTCGCGCCGGCGCCCCTCCGCCTCGACCATCTCGACGAGCTCGGTGAGGTTCTGGACGTGCAGGTTCTGCTGGGTGACCGTCTGGGAGACGAGGATCGCGTCGGCCCCGACCTCGATCGCCTTCGCGAGCAGCGCCGCGTTGGGCACCTGGCTGCCGAGGTTGTAGGTCTCGAACGCACGGTAGCCCTCGAGGCCGTGGTGGCCGTGGTAGCCCTTGAGGTTCAGCATCGCGTCGATCCCCACGCTGTGGGTGTCCGAGCCGGTGCTCGCGCCGACCACCACGATCGGCCTGCGCACGTGCTCGGCCGCGAAGGTTTCGATCTCGTCCTCTGACAGGTACTCGATGTCGAACCCCTCCTCCTGCAGCGAGGCGAAGTCCACCGTGGCAGCGCAGCGCACGTACATCACGAAGTACGTGTAGCCGGGGGTGAGCTGCTCGTAGTGCACCACCTCGGGCTCCTCGAAGCCCATCGCCGAGGCCAGCTCGAGCGCGGCCCGGCGAGCGGCGAGCGAGTAGGGGACCGGCAGCGTGAAGCTCATCTGCACGAGCCCGTCGCCGAGGTGGTCGGCGTAGGGGCGCACGCGGGTGAGATCCACCTCGCGCTCAGGCATAGCTCGCCTCCCGCATCAGGTCCACGAGCGGGTTCAGGTAGCCGTCGGCCACCGTCACGATGCCCTCGATCCCGCGGCCCTCGTCGCGGCGGCGGCTCACATCGCCGAACGTCGCCTGCGCGATCGCGTCGATCAGGCCCTCGTCGGCGATCCGCTCGAGGAGCGCGCGGGCGCCGGCGAGCACCTCGTGGGCGCGTGTCTGGATGATCCCGCCGCGGCGGAACTCGATCTCATCGCCGAGGTCGCGCGCCGCGTTGAACACGTAGGCCACGTTCTGCAGCCCGAGCACGCGATCGTGGATGTGGGGGGTGAAGATGCCCTCGGTGGGAACGCCGATCGTCTGGATCCCCTGGCCGGTGGCCACGGTGACGAGATTGAACAGCGAGTCCGCCGCGTGGGTACGGAACAGGTTGCCGTCCATGTGTCGCGTGGGGGGCATGTACTTCACTGGGCAGTCCGGGAACAGCTCCCGGGTGAGCTGCGCCTGAGCCCACTCGTACAGCAGCCCGTTGGTGACCGGCACGTCGATCTCGAACGCGTCCCCCAGCGCGATCTGCGCGTCGGGGACGCCGGACTCGCGAGCGAGCTGGTGGTTGATGAACTGCGACGCGGTCACCGACGGGGCTGCGTCGATCGCATCGGCGGTGCGCAGGTAGTTGTCCTCGCCCGTGTTGATCACCACGCCGAAGTAGCCGTTGATCATGCGCGACACGCGCTGGTCGAGCAGCCCGCGGACGATGTTGATGTCGCGATAGAGGATCCCGTAGAGGGCGTCGTTGACCATGTTGTCGAAGCCCTCCCACGCCCCCATCGCGGCGATCTCCGACATGCACAGTCCCGAGCAGAAGCTCGACAGGCGCACGTAGCGCTCGTGCTCGCGCGAGAACTCGTCCATCGCCTCGCGCATGATCCGGAAGTTCGCCTGGGTGGCGAACGTCCCGCCGTAGCCCTCGGTCGTGGGGCCGTACGGGACGTAGTCGAGCAGGCTCTGCGCCGTCGAGCGGATCACCGCCACGATGTCGCCGCCGGCCTCCGCGACCGCGCGCGCGTGCACCACGTCCTCATAGACGTTGCCGGTTGCCGTGAGCACGTAGCGCAGCGGCGTCGGCGCCTCGCCGAGCTGCTCGCGCCACGCACGCCGCTCGGCGAAGCGCTCGGAGATCTGGGCGAGTCGCGCCGCGCACTCCTCTCGGGCGCGCTCGCGGATCTGGTGCTCGTCGGCGACCTGGAGCGAGCACAGGTCGAGGTCGTCCGCTGCGACCGCCTCCGCGATCTGCTGCGGCGAGCGTCCCGTCTGGATGATCGCGTTGGCGAGCCAGAACGCCACGCCGCGGTCCAGGCCGCCGGCAGCCTGGACCTGGTCGACCACGACGTTGGGCAGCGGCACCTCGTGCTCGTCCGCGCCGTCGATGCCGAGCAGGCGCGTGACGCTGCGCTCGACCGAGACCGTCGTCATGCCCGCGATCTGCTCGGTGACCTGCTCGGCGATCTGGTGTGCCGCCTGGCGGCACGCGTTCACGACCCCCGGGTCGAGGTCGAGCTTGGACCGGGCCTCCGCGCTCATTTGAGGTCCCTCACGATCGGGAACGGGATGACCTCGCGCAGCGTGTCGCGTTCGGTGAGGATCATCACCAGCCGGTCGACCCCCATGCCGCCGCCCGCGGTGGGCGAGTAGCCGTACTCGATCGCGCGCGCGTATTCCTCGTCGTTGGGATGGGGCACGTCGGCGTCGTCGATCATCCGCCGTTTGCGCTGATCGACGAAGCGCTGCCACTGGTCGACCGGGTCGTTGAGCTCCGTGTCGCCGCTGACGAGCTCGATCCCGCCGATCACCGCGTCGAAGTGTTCGGCCAGCTCCGGGTGCTCGGGGTGCGGCCGCGTGATCGGGAACGGCTCGAGCGGGAAATCGAACACGTGCGTGGGCTGGTTGATCGTGGACTCGATCTTCTCGGAGTAGACGTCGGCGACCACCTCGGCCCAGGTCGCCGCGGGGTCCATCGGCTCGTCGAGCAGCTCCGCGAGCTGCTCACGGGTCGACTCCATGAAGTCCACACCGAATCGCTCCATGATCAGATCCCTCATCGTCACGCGCCGCCATGGCTTCGAGAGGTCGATGTCCTCGCCGTTGCGTTTGATCGTCGTCCGGCCCAGCGCCTTCTGTGCGACGTCGCGGAACATTTCTTCGGTCACCGTGGCGACGTCGTTGTAGTCGGAGTAGGCGCACATGAACTCGATGATCGTGAACTCGGGCGAGTGCTTCGGCGAGATGCCCTCGTTGCGGAACACCTTCGCCATGTCGTAGACGTTCTCCATCCCGCCCACGATCAGGCGGTTCAGGAACAGCTCCACGGAGATGCGCAGGTACAGGTCGCGGTCGAGCGCGTTGTGATGGGTGACGAACGGCCGGGAGCCTGCGCCGCCCGCGAGCGACTGCAGGACCGGCGTTTCGACCTCGACGAAGTTGCGCTCCGCGAGCCATTCGCGGATCCCCAGCACGATCTTGTTGCGCGTGACGAACAGGTCGCGCGTCTCCTGGTTGGCGATCAGGTCGAGCTCGCGGTAGCGGTAGCGGGTGCCCGTGTCGCCCAGCCCGTGGTGCTTGTCCGGCGGCGGCCGCAGCGCCTTCGTGAGCAGCGTCACCTCGACCGCCTCCAGCGCGAGCTGGCCGCGCTGCGTGACGTAGATGCAGCCGTCGACCGAGACGATGTCGCCGATGTCGAGGTTGAGGACGCGGTCGTAGGCCTCCTGGCCGAGCGAGTCCACCCGCAGCACCACCTGGATCGAGCCCGACAGGTCACGCACGTCCAGGAACGACGTCTTGCCGTGCCCGCGGCGCGAGATCAGGCGCCCCGCGACGGTGTAGCGCATCTCCGGGTGGGCGCCGTGCTCGAGCTCCGCCGCGTCGTGCGCGCCGAGCACGTCGATCACGCGCGAGCGTCGGCCCCAGAGCGTGACGGGCGGGTAGGGGTTGATCCCTTCCGCGCGCATCCTCTCCATCTTCGCGCGGCGTTCGTCGAATTCGACGAGCTGCGCGTCGGCGTCGGAGCCGGCGCCGTCCCGGGCGCCGTCGCTCTGCCCATCCGCCTCGGCGGCGGGCTCCTCCTCCTGTTGGTCTGTCACCGGCATCTCGAAAACGATCCTCCACGTCGTGGGAGCTTGTCAAGACACGCCACGCGCTCCCAGCTCCTGCCGCCCTCGTCGAGCAGGGACGAGCGGGCGGGCTGCGCCGGGCGGCGCGGGCCGAGGGGACGGGCATGTCGCTTTGCCGGGGAGGGCCCGACGCTCAGGCCATCGGCAGCGACATGCCCACGGGTTTCGGGCTCGCGGCCGGTTCTGCCGCGCTCGCCTGGGCATCGCTCAACACCGGCAGCGACGCGATCGGCGCGAGCGCGATCAGCCCGCGCGCCACGTGGCGCACAGCCTGCGCGGCCGGGTCATCGGGGTCCTCCACCACGAGCGGCACGCCGCCGTCGGACTGCTCGCGCAGCGGCATCGTCAGCGGCACCTTGCCGAGCAGCGGCACGTCGAGCTCATCCGCCAGCTCGTCGCCGCCGCCCTCACCGAAGATCGCGAAACGCTCGCCGGCGGGGGTGGTGAACCCGGACATGTTCTCGATCACGCCCGCGATCTCGAGCGACACCTTCTCGGCCATCTGGGCCGCGCGCCGCGCCACCTTCTGGGCGGTCGCCTGGGGAGTCGTGACGATCACGAAGCGGGCCTCCGGGAGCAGCTGGGCGAGCGTCATCGACACGTCCCCTGTCCCGGGCGGGAGGTCGACGAGCAGGAAGTCGAGCGCGCCCCAATCCACGTCCTGGAGGAACTGCGTCAGCGCCTTGTGGAGCATCGGCCCGCGCCACACCACCGCAGCGTCCTCCTCCACGAAGAACCCGATCGACATCACCTTCACGCCGTGTGCCTGCAGCGGCACGATCTTGCGCTCGGGCGAGACCGGCGGGCGCGTGGCGCCGAGGCCGTACATGCGCGGGATCGAGTATCCCCACACGTCCGCGTCGAGGACACCCACGCGCTTGCCTTCGGCGGCGAGCGCCGCCGCGAGGTTGGCGGTGAGCGTGGACTTCCCCACGCCGCCCTTGCCCGACCCGATGCAGAGCACGTTCGCGACGCGTGCGAGTGCGCCTGCGGGCAGAGACCCCCGCCCGAGGCGCTGCTGGAGCGCGCCCTTCTCCGCGTCGGTGAGCACGTCGAAGTAGACGTTCACGTGCGTGACGCCGTCGAGCGCCGACACCGCCTCGGCGACCGCCGCCTGGAAATGGCCCTTGATCGGGCACCCGGGCGTCGTCAGCGACACCGTCACGTCGACCACGCCGTTGGCGCTCGGCTCGATCGCGCGCACCATCCCCAGCTCCACGATCGAGCGATGGAGCTCCGGATCGATCACCGCCTCGAGAGCGGCCCTGATGCGGTCGGTGTCGGTCACCTCGACCATTGTGGCAAACGGCCGCCCACGGCCCGGTCCGGACCGCCTATGGGACGCCCCGCGCGCCGCTGGTGAGCTTGCGCCAGGTCCACGAGATGCGGGCGCTGTGCCCGAAAAGAGACCCGCGGGCGGTGGGGCCGCCCGCGGGTCGAGGGAGGAGAGGGTGCTACTACTGCCGGCGGGATATGAGGCCGGCAGATCTCTCCGCGGGGCGGTCTCTCCGAACCGCGGCGGAGGAAGTCGGTCGCTAGACCAGGCTCAGGATCCGCTCCTGCGCACCCTCGACGAACTCGGGGATGCGGTTCGCGAGGTCGCTGCCGTTCTTCGCGAACGTCTCGCTGCGCTTTTCGATGTCGCTCACCGTGGTCTCGATGCGGCGACGGCGCTGGCGGAGTTCGCGCTCGACGCGGACGCGGGTTTTGCGAACCTCGCGCTCGAGCCGTTTGCGGGCGGTCAGGCCACGGCGCTCGAAGCGGCGCAGCTGGGCCTCGGTCTTGGCTTTCGAGGAGTACGTGGAGAACGTGTCGCTGACGCCGGAGACGACGCGGTCACGCGCGATCAGCGTCGCGCCCACGGGGATCAGCACGGCACGCCCGGCGTAGTCGCCCAGGACCTGGGCGGTGTCGCGCGTAGCCGTCTGCGCCTGGCGCGCCGCGGACTCGGTCTGGTTGACCGCGCGGGTGCGAGAGGCTTTCGCCTTCGTCGCTTTCGACCTCGTCGTTTTGCGCGCGCTGGCGCGGGCGCGGGAAGCTTTTTTGGCGTTGGTGGCGGCCGGTTTGCGCGTGGCTTTTGCGCGCGCTTTGGCGGCGGCCGGTTTGCGCGTGGCTTTGGCGCGCGCTTTGGTCGCTTTGGGTTTGGTGGCTGTCGGCATCTGTGGGGTCTCTCCTGGTGGTTGCTCGCTGCTGCGAGGCAAGGGGTTCGATGTGCTCTGTTCGGGGCCTGCCGCTAGGGGTGGGCAGCGAACACATGTTTGTAACCCGTCCGTGGGAGATCGTTACAGCTCGATCCTACCAGTCCGTGGAAATGCTGTAACCACGGCCCACGCGGCGGTTTCGCTTGTGACAGGAGGAACATGCGTTCGCCCCCGCACGCGTGTGTTCGGCGTTCATTACCACCGTTCGCGCGCCGCAAACCCGACTTCCTGTTCGTGGCGAGTGACCGCGCTGCGGACGCCGCTAGGCGGGCTTCAGCTGCGGCGGGCCGCCGCCGACGCCCATGCGCGCCAGCCAGTCGGAGGGGCGCTCGAGCTCCTCGGCGCTGGGCAGCGCCTCGGCACCGCTCCACGCGAGCGCCAGCGCGGCGGGTCCGCCCGCGGCGACGACCTCGTCGCAGAACACCCGCCCGGTCTCGTACTGGCGCATCTTCAGCTCGAGGCCCAGCAGGCGCTCGAGCACGCGCCACGGCAGTCCTCGCGTCTCCCGGCGGCGGTTCAGCGCGGCGCGCAGCCGCGGCAGGGATGGCAGCACCTCCGCGCCGACGGCGTCCATCGTGTGCTCGGCGTGCCCCTCGATCAGCGACATCGCGCTCTGCATCCGCTGGACGAGCGCCCAGCGGTCCTCGCCGAGCGTGATCCGGAGCAGGTCGCCTTCCCGCGCCCGCGCAACGAGGTCCCGCAGCTGCGCGGCGTCCGGCAGCCGCGGCATGCGCAGCCCTGCTGCGCCTGAGGACCCGTCTCCGGCCAGCGACACGTGCAGCCCGTCGACCAGCTCGCGGACGAGACCGCCCATGTGATCGCGCAGCCACGGCGCGCCGGAGAACTGGACCGCGTGCGTGACCTCGTGGATCGTCACCCAGCGGACGAGCTCTTCGCGGTCGACGCCGAGGTTGCGTGCGGCCTGCGCGAGGTTCGGCGCGAGCAGCAGCAGCCGCGGCGGCACCGACGCGTCGAGCAGGGCGAGGTCGTACTGGCCGAGGACGCGCTGCGAGAGCACCCCCGTCAGCGCGCCCACCTGCACGCCTAGCAGCATCCCCGAGGCGGCGCGCAGCGGCCCCGCGAGGATGCCGGTGCCGCCCTCCATGCGCTCCGCGACGCGCCCCATCAGCGGGCGCATCGACTGGAGGTTCGCCGCGATCCATGCGGGGCGGTCGACGACCTCCAGCGGTGGGAGCTCCGAGGGCATCGGCAGCCCGCTGTACTCGCTCACCCGCTGGGCGAAGTCGTGTGCGAGCGGCTCGACCGCCGCCGCGCGCACGCCGCCCGGCGGCGGCGACCCCGCCACGAGCTCGCCCACGCGCTGCGCGGTTCCCCAATCGATCAGATCCACTCCCAGAGCGTAGCCCGGCGCGGCGGGTGCGCCGCGTATCCTTGGCATGTGTCCGGCTCGAGATCCGCCGCAGCGCTCGCCGGGCAGCGATCGCCCGCTTCCCGGGCGCAGGGCGGCGCACCGGCGGGCGCACCGGAGGCCGGCGAGCACGAGGACCTCCTGCGCCGCGCGGAGGTCCGCGACGTGCTGGCGTGGCTGCGCCTGCTGCTCGACCCGCACGACGCCTCTGCGGTCGTGCGCGCGCTCACCCGGCCGCCCGTCGACCTGCGCCAGGTCGATCTCGCGCGCGTGATCCAGCTCGCCCGGCGTCGCAGGCTCGACATGGTGGGGGGCCTCGCGGCCGCCACCGAGTCCCCGCAGGTGCCGCCCGAGGCGCGCGAGCGCATCCAGCGCTTCCTCGCGTTGCACCGGGTGTTCGCCGCCGAGATCGAGCGCTCCGATCCCGCCGCGTTCATCGCGGCATTGATCGATCGCCTCGGCACGCGCGAGCGCACCCTGATCGCCCCCGAGGAGGCCGAGCAGCAGCGGACGAGCCTCGACCGGCTCAGCGCGCTCGCCGCGGAGTTCGTGCGTCGCGTCCCGCGCGCCAGCTCGCGCGAGCTGGCCGAGCACCTCGCTGCGCTCGCCCCCGCCAAGCGCGCGCGGTCCTCGCCCGCCACCGCGCCCGCGCCGGGGGAGCCGGAGCCGGCTGCGCCCGGCGGGGAGGCCGCTCTGGAGGAGCGCCTCCAGGACACCCTGCAGATGCTGCGCGCTGCGGTGCTCGACAGCGTCACGCGCATCGGCGGGCGGATCGGCGAGCTGCGGCTCGACACCGATCTGGACATCTCGCATGGCGTGGTTCGCTACCTCGAGCTGCTCAAGCTCTCCGCGCTGATGCAGCGCCGCGAGGGTCAGGGCCTCGAGGATGCGCTCGCCGACGTGAACGCACGGCTGCTCGCGGCCACCACGCCCCTGCAGCGGGAGATCTTCCTCACCTCCGCGCTCGACGAGGCCCTGCTCGCGAGCGATATCGACGAGCGCGCGTGGGCGCAGGCGATCGCGCCGCGCGGCGAGCCGACCCTCGAACCGTTCCTGCCGCGGCGCGGGTCGGGGCTCGCGCTGTCGGCCTCCGACGTGGAGACGTACAGGAGCTGCCCGCTGCGCTACAAGTTCGCGCGCGTCCTGCGGATCCCCACCGAGCAGACGCTCAGCCAGCGCTTCGGGATCGCCGTCCACCAGGTGCTCGAGCGCTACCACTCGGTCGACGGCAGCTCGCTGGAGCAGCTGCTCGATCTGCTGGACGCAGGCTGGCGGCGGAGCGGGCTCGGCGACGGGGCGCAGGAGCGCGAGCTCTACGCGAAGGCTCGCGACGCGCTCACGCGGTATCACGCCCGGCTGCACGAGTACGACGCGACCCCCGTGTGGTTCGAGCGGCAGTTCTCCTTCCAGCTGGGCCCGCACCAGGTGCGCGGGCGCGTGGACCGCGTCGACCGGCTGCACGAGGCCGGCGCCGAGCACTACGAGCTGATCGACTACAAGACCTCGCGCCCGCGCACCGAGGAGCAGCTCCGCGACGACGTGCAGCTGTCGCTGTACGCGCTCGCCGCGCGCGAGGCGTGGGGCCTGGAGTCCTCGCGGCAGGCCTACTACTACGTGCTCGACGACCTCAAGGTGCCCGTGCCGCGCACCGAGCGGGACGCCGCATCGGTGGAGGAGGTCGTGCTGGAGGTCGGCGAGGGGATCCTCGCGGAACGCTTCGAGCCGACGCCGTCGCCGAGCGCGTGCGCGCTGTGCGACCACCGCATCGTGTGCCCCGCAGCGGAGGCCTAGCGAGGGCCTACGGCCCGCGCTGGCGCAGGAAGCGCTGGAATTCGCGCGCGATCGCCTCGCCGGAGGGCACCTCCGCGCCATCCGCCTCTCCGTCGCTGTCGCTCGCCTGCTCCAGCCGCTCCACGAACGCCTGGATCTCCGGGTCGCTCTGCACCGCGAGCGCCACCTGGCGTTCGTAGTCGCTCGCCGCCGACTCCAGCTCGGACACGTCGACCGAGACGCCGATCACCCCTTCGACGCGTCGCAGCAGGGCGAGCGCCGCCTTGGGGTTGGTCGCGGCGGCGACGTAGTGGGGGACGGCCGCCCACAGGCTCGCCGAGGGCAGGCCGGCGCTGGCGCACGCCGCGTGCAGCACGCCCACGATCCCCGTGGGGCCCTCGTAGGAGGACGCGCTGATGCCGAGGCGGTCCATCAGCGCCGGATCGGACGCATGCCCGGTCATCGCCACCGGACGAGTGTGCGGCACGTCGCCGAGCAGAGCGCCGAGCGTCACGACGAGCTGCACGCCGAGCGCCTCGGCCAGGTCCACCAGGCCCGCGCTGAACGTCCGCCAGCGCATCGAGGGCTCGTGTCCCTGCACGAGCACGAGGTCGCGCGGGGCGCGCGGTGCGGGCGCCTCGAAGATCTCCACGGTCGGCCACGCGATCTCGCGCTGGTCGTGATCGCCCAGGCGGATGCACGGGCGGTTGGCCTGGAAGTCGAAGAACTCCTCCGCGTCGAGGCTCGCGAACCGGCGCGCGCCGAGCGTGCCCGCGAGGAACGACACCGCGCTGGATGCGGCGTCGCCGGCGTCGTTCCAGCCCTTGAACGCGCAGACCATCGCCGGAGCCCTCAGCTCGCCCGGACGCCGGTCCCAGATCAGCGGCTGCATCCGAATCACGGTACATGATGGGGCGATGCCCACCGGGGAGCACACGAGCGGCTCGCCCGCGCAGACGATCGCCACGCTGCGCCTCGAGGACGAGGTCGACGCGGTGTTCGCGTGCACGCGCAAGGAGCGGGCGCTCTCGCGCGCGGGGACGCCGTTCCTGACCGTCGAGCTGCGCGACCGCACGGGCGCGATCGCGGGGCGCGCGTTCCGCGAGGCCGACGTGCTCGCCGGACGGTTCGAGCGGGGCGACCTGGTGCGTGTGCGCGGGCGCGTGCGCAGCTTCCGTGACGAGCGCCAGCTCGACGTCGTCGCGATCGAGCGTGCCCGCGAGGCCGACGCGGATCCCGCCAGCTTCCTGCCCGTCGCATACCGGGACCTCGACGAGCTCGAGGGCTTCTTCGAGCACCTCGCACGCGAGGTGTTCGATCCCGCGCTCCGTGCCCTCCTGGACCCTCTGCTCGCCGACCGGGAGCTGCGCGCCGAGCTGCGGCGCGCACCGTGCGCGATCCCCGCTGCCGGCGCGTCCGGCTCCTCGTCGGCGGCGCGCCGCAGCGGCGCCCATCACGCCTATCTCGGCGGGCTCCTCGAGCACACGGTGTCGGTTGCGACCCTCGCGCTCGAGCTCTGCACGCTCCACCCGCGGCTCGACCGCGATCTGCTGCTGTGCGCTGCGCTCGTGCACGATCTCGGCCGCACCCGCGAGTTCACCTACGGCGCGGAGGTCGCGCTGACCGACGAGGGACGCATGCTCGGGCACATCGAGCTGGGCGTACGCGTGCTCGCCCGCCACGCGCCCGCCTCGCTGCCGGCAGAGCGCCGGCTGGCGCTCGAGCACTGCGTTCTGCTGCACCACGGGCCCGAGCTCGCAGCGGGCCGTCGATTCGCCTCCGCGGAGGCACTCGCGCTCTATCGCCTCAACGCGCTCGACGCCCATGTCAAGGGCGCGCTGGAGCTGGGCGTGCAGGGCGCGGACCGGAGCTTCTGAGAATGGCGTGAAATCCCCGTAACAGCGGGGATTGCGCGACGGTTCCCCTTCAAGACGCCCCGGGGCCGTGCCGATAGGTAACGCAGATGGGCGACAGCGCCACGTCAACGGTCGTTCCCGACGCGTCTCCTCCCCCCGAGGAGACCGCTTCCGAGCGCAACGAGTCGGGGCTGTATCCGCCCAAGAGCACCGGGCGGTCCTCGCGCATGATCGGCGAGGTCGTCGTCGATCTCGGGTTCGCCGACCGCGACACCGTCGAGGAGGCCGTCACGGCCTCGCGCGAGATGGGGCGACCCACGGGTCTCGTGCTCGTCGAACGCGGCGTGCTCCGTCACGACCAGCTCGCGCGCGTCGTCGCCGAGCGCTTCGGCCTGGACTTCATCGACCTGTCCGTGTTCGACGTCGACATGGGCGCGGTCAACCTCGTGAGCGCCGAGACCGCCAAGCGCTACCAGGCGGTGCCGGTGGGCTACACCGACGACGGGTCGCTGCTGCTCGCCATGGCGAACCCCACCAACGTCCTCACGATCGACGACATCGGGATGATGACCGGACGCCGCGTGCGCCCGGCAGCGGCGTCCGTCGAGGATCTCAACCTGCTGCTCTCGCGCCTGCAGCGGATGGACGAGTCGATCGAGGACATCGTCGACGACCACGCCGAGGACGAGGACGAGAGCGTCCACGTCGAGGAGACCGGCAGCGACGCGCCGATCATCAAGCTCGTGCACTCGATCGTCGCCCAGGCGATCGAGCAGGGCGCCTCCGACATCCACGTGAACCCGGAAGAGGGCGACTCGCGCGTGCTGTTCCGTGTCGACGGAGTGCTCGCGCCCGCCGCCACCATCAAGCGCCGCATGGCGGGCGGCGTGGTCTCGCGGATCAAGATCATGGCCGACCTCGACATCTCCGAGCGCCGCGTCCCGCAGGACGGCCGGTTCGCGCTGACGGTCGAAGGCCGCCGCGTCGACATCCGCGTCGTCACGCTGCCGCTCGTGCACGGCGAGGGTGCCGTGATGCGCATCCTCGACCGCGGCTCGGTGGTCGTCGACGATCTCTCCGGGCTCGGCATGCAGAAGGACGAGGAGACCCGCTTCGACGACGCGATCCACCAGCCCAACGGCGCGGTGCTCGTCACCGGCCCGACCGGTTCGGGCAAGTCCACTACGCTCTACGCCGCGCTGAACGCGCTCAACGACGGCGACCGCAGCATCCTCACGATCGAGGATCCCGTAGAGCAGCGGATCGCCGGCGTCAAGCAGATGCAGATCGCGCCGAAGGCCGGGGTCACGTTCGACGTGGGGCTCCGCTCCATGCTGCGCGCCGACCCCGACGTGATCATGGTCGGCGAGATCCGCGACCGCGAGACCGCGCACATCGCGATCGAGGCGGCCCTCACGGGGCACCTCGTGCTCTCGACGCTCCACACGCGTGACGCCCCGAGCGCCCTCGGCCGCCTGATCGACATGGGGATCGAGCCGTTCCTCGTCTCCTCGGCGGTCGACTGCATCGTCGCGCAGCGTCTGGTGCGCATGCTCTGCAAGCACTGCAAGCGCAAGCAGAAGGTCGACGAGGCGGTCCTCGCCGAGCACGGCCTCGCGGGGGCCGAGCCGTACGAGCCCGTGGGCTGCTCCCGCTGTGGCGGGTCCGGCTATCGCGGGCGCGTGGGTATCTACGAGGTGATGAGCGTCAGCGAGCAGGTCCGTGCGCTGATCCTGCGGCGCGCCCCCGTCGACGACATGGTCGCCGTCGCCGAAGGGGAAGGGATGCAGCGGCTGCGCGACGACGGCCTGCAGAAGGTGCGCGAAGGGCTCACCTCGATCGCCGAGGTGGAACGCCTCACGCAGAGCATGCTGTAGGCCCCGCGCGAGCTGTGCGTGCGCGGGCGGCGGGTGCGGCCGCTCCGGGGCGCGACCACACCCGCGCAGGGCTCGCCCGTGCTCAGCGGCGTGAGGCCTTCTTCGCGTGCGTGCCCTTCCTGTGCCTGTGCTTCTTGGAGGCCGTCTTCGGGTTCAGGCGATTGCCGCCCGAGTGGGAGTCCGGCCTGCAGCTCTTCGGGCGCCCGAGGTCGAACGGTCCCGAGATCGCCTGCGTGACCACGCCTTTTTCGAGGTACGCGTAGGTCACCGTGAGCAGGGTGTCCACGCGCGGCTCGGCGCAGAGCTTCTTTTCGATCGCGAACTGGCCGGTGACGGTCTCGTAAGCGCCCTTGGCGAGCCCCACGCAGTTGACCGCCCATCCGGGGATTTCGCCCGAGCACGAGAACGTGTCGGCGAGCTGCTTGCCGGCGGTGTCGCTCACCGTGGG
>JAICYC010000078.1 GCA_025934395.1 Solirubrobacteraceae bacterium
AGCCAGTCCAACGACCAGTCCCAGACGGGGTCGGTCCAGGGCGGCGAGGACGGCGGCAAGGTCGACCAGAACCAGTCCGCTGAAAACAGCAACAACACCACCCAGGAAAGCAAGAGCAAGGCCACCAACGAACAGTCCAACGTGAACGTGCCGATCGCGATCCTCTCACCGGGCGCCAACAGCGGTGACGTGCACCAGGGCAACAACGCAACGACCACGAGCAGCAGCTCGAACAGCAACAACACCAGCCAGTCCAACGACCAGTCCCAGACGGGGTCGGTCCAGGGCTCAGACCACCACCAGGGCGATAACTGCGGTTGTGGCAACGACCACCCGCAGGGCGACCAGGGCGGCTACGGCAACGACAACGGGTGTGGTTGTGACCAGGGTCAGCAGGGCGACCAGGGTCAGAAGGGCGACTACGGCCACAAGAGCGACTGTGGTTGCAAGCACAAGGAGCACAAGGACCACCACGAGGGCGACTACGGCAACAAGGGCGACAAGAACCCGTGCCCGCCCCCGTGCGGCCCGCAGGGCCCCAAAGGCCCCTACGGCGGCGAGGGTGACCAGCACGAGCACTCCGCCCCCAAGCTGGACCAGTCCCAGTCGGCCAGCAACAGCAACAGCACCTCGCAGAGCTCCAAGAGCTCGGCGAGCAACGAACAGTCCAACGTCAACGTCCCGGTCTCGATCCTCGGGTTCGGGTTCAACCCCTGCGGCTGCTTCGGCGGCCAGGGCGGCGACGTCAAGCAGTTCAACAACGCCACCACCAAGAGCACCAGCTCGAACAGCAACAACACCAGCCAGGGCAACTCGCAGAGCCAGACCGGCTCGATCGCCTAAGCGAACAGCCAGGCACCAGTAGCAAGCGCCATGGGCGCCCCGGGCTCGCACGGGGCGCCCACGCGCACACCACACCCACACAACCCAACACGACCCACACCCACACGACCGCCACCCGACGGCCGCAGGAGCCGGTGCGCCCAAACGCCCATGGTGAGCGCCGGGGCGCCGGGCTGCTGCCGGCGACGCAGGTCTATAGTGCGGCTCACCTCAGGCAGCGAACCCGAAGGGGGACAGCGGATGGCGGAGATCTGGAAGCTCGACGCGACCGCGCAGGCTCAGCTCGTGCGCGACGGCGAGGTCTCGCCGTCGGAGCTCGTGGAAGGGGCCCAGGAGCGGATCGAGCGCCTCAACCCCGAGCTGAACGCGGTGATCCACGACCTCCACGAGAAGGCGCTCGAGAGCGCTCGTGGCGAGGTCCCGGACGGACCGTTCCGCGGCGTGCCGATGCTGCTCAAGGATCTCGCCTGCCACACAGCCGGCGACCCGTTCCACGAGGGCATGGCCTTCCTCAAGCGCCACGACCACCGCGCCTCCGAGGACCAGCACCTCGCGCGGCGCTTCCGCGATGCGGGCTTCCTGTTCATGGGCAAGACCAACACGCCCGAGCTGGGGATCCTGCCCACGACCGAGCCGGAGGCGTACGGCCCATCGCACAACCCGTGGGACACGGCCCGCTCGCCGGGGGGCTCCAGCGGCGGCTCGGCCGCAGCGGTCGCAGCGGGGCTCGTGCCGGTCGCCCATGCCAACGACGGCGGCGGCTCGATCAGGATCCCAGCGAGCCACTGCGGGCTCGTGGGGCTGAAGCCCTCGCGGGCTCGTGTCTCGATCGGCCCGGACTTCGGGGACGTGATGGGTGGCCTGGTGTGCGAGCACGTCGTGACCCGCAGCGTGCGCGACAGCGCCGCGATCCTCGACGCGATCGCGGGCATCGAGCCCGGCGACCCCTACGCAGCGCCCGCCCAGACGCGCCCCTACGCGCAGGAGGTGGGAGCGGACCCGGGCCGCCTGCGGATCGGGCTGATGACGCAGCCGCCGGGCGGCCAGTTCGAGACCCATGCCGACTGCGTGGCGGCAGCCGAGTCGGCCGCCGCGCTGCTCGAGTCGCTGGGCCACCACGTCGAGCGTGAGCATCCGGGGGCGCTCGACGACGAGGAGTACATCGCCACGTTCCTGATGCGCTGGACGGCGGGCCTCGCGTGGAACTTCAAGTACTGGGAAGCGCAGATCGGGGCGGAGATCACCGCCGCCGACGTCGAGCCCTCCACGTGGGCGCTCGCGGACCTCGGACGCACGCACACCGCCGCGGACTACCTGCGCGCGATCGAGTACCACCAGAAGCTCACGCGGCGGCTCGCCTCGTGGTGGGAGGAGGGCCACGATCTGCTGCTCACGCCGACGACCGGTGAGCCGGCGACGCTGCTCGGCGAGTTCGCGGCGCCGCCGGAGGAACCGGTCGCGCCGATCATGCGCGCCGTGCCGCTGGCGACGTTCACCGCGGGGTTCAACACGAGCGGGCAGCCGGCGATCTCGCTGCCGCTGCACCGCCGCGAGGACGGCCTGCCCGTGGGCGTGCAGCTCGTAGCCGCCTACGGCCGCGAGGACCTCCTGATCGCGCTCGCCGCCCAACTCGAGCAGGCGGCGCCCTGGCAGGACCTCTGGCCCGCCTGTGCGGGCGAGGGTGCGCCCGCCGAGCCCGCCCCGGCCGGGGGCTCCCGATGAGCGCTCGCGGGACCTACGAGATCGCGGGGAAGACCGCGTTCATCACCGGCGCCGCGCGCGGGATCGGCGCGGCCGCGGCGGAGCGGCTGCACTCCCTCGGCGCGAACGTCGCCCTCGTCGGGCTCGAGCCGGATCGGCTCGCCGCGAACGCCGAGCGTCTGGGAGAGCGCGCGATCTGGCGCGAGGTGGACGTGACCGACTACTCCGCGCTGCAGGACGCCGTCGCGGTCACCGTGGAGCGCTTCGGCGGAATCGACGTCGCGATCGCCAACGCGGGGATCGCGTTCGCCGGCCAGCTCGCGAGCGAGCCGGTCGAGCACGTGGAGCGCACGCTCGCGGTGAACATGCTCGGCGTATGGCGCACGGATCGCGCCGTGATCAACGAGATCAGGCGCAACCAGGGCTACCTGCTGAACATCTCCTCGCTGTCGGCGGTCACGCACTCGCCGCTGATGGGCCCGTACACGTGCGCGAAGGCGGGCGTGGAGGCGCTCACCGACACGCTGCGCATGGAGACGGCGCCGACGGGCGCGCGCGTCGGCTGCGCGTACTTCGGCTTCATCGACACCGACCTCGTCAAAGCGAGCTTCGAGCGGCCCGCAGCCCAGGCGATGCAGGACCGGCTCCCCAAGTTCCTCACCAACCCCGCGCCGCTCTCGACCGCGATCGACGCGATCGAGGACGGCGTGCGCAGGCGTGCCGCGCGCGTGTGGGCCCCCCGCTGGGTCGGAGCGATGATCGCGATGCGCGGCGTGCTGCAGCCGCTCTCGGAATGGGCCACGCTGCGGGACACCGCACGCCTCGCGGAGGGGATCAGGCTCGCAGACGAGTCGCGCTCCGCAGAAGGCGAGGAAGACGCCGTGCTCGGCGTGGCTGCACGCGCGCTCGACTAGCCGCGGCGCGGCACCCACCGAGCCTCGCGCGCTCACGTCTGATCGCTCACCGCAGGGGCCGACTCGTCGCCGTCGGCGAGGATCCGGTACAGGTCGCGGCGCGTCGTCGCGAGGACGTCGCGGGCGCGGCCGATCTGCTCGGCGCTGCCCGTGCGGATCACCTCGCGGAACGCGAAGCCCACCTGGCGCATCAGGTTGCCGAGCTCGCGGTACTCGTCGCCGAGCTCGCCGCTCATCTGCTCCCACGGCGCGGGGCGGTCGTCGCCGCGTGCCGCCACGGTCTCCCGTCCGGAGTCGGTGATCTCGAACAGCTTTCGGCCGTCCTCCTCGCCGGTGCGGATCAGGCCCTCGTCCTCGAGCTGGGCGAGCGCCGGGTAGACCGAGCCGGGACTCGGACGCCACACGCCGCCGCTGCGCTCCTCGACCTCCTGCATGATCTGGTAGCCGTTGCGCGGCTCCTCCGCGAGCAGCAGCAGCGCTGCCGTGCGGATGTCTCCACGCCGCGCCTTGCGCCCACGACCGGGGCCGAACCCCGGCCCTCCGGGGAACTCGCGCCCGCCGCGGCCGAAGTGCCGCCCGCGCGGGCCGTGCCGATGACCGTGGCGACCGCGCGGGCTCTCTGTGGGGTTTCCTTCGTATCCAAACATGTTCACTTCCTTACTTGAACTATCAACGTACGTACACGATATATCGTTTTCGTCGATTCATCAAGGCCCCCGCCCGGGACGGGCAGAAGCCCCCGGCGGGGAGCCCTCTGGCAGGAGCCTCTGGCGGGAGCCTCTGGCAGGAGCCTCTGAACCGCCGCGGAGGCGAGCGCCCCGCGCGCGGGCGCCGCGAACGCGCTAGTGGCGGAAGTGGCGGCGCCCGGTGGCGACCATCGCGACGCCTGCGGCGTCGACGGCCTGGACCGAGAGCTCGTCGCGGACCGAGCCGCCGGGCTGGATCACCGCGCGCACGCCCGCCTCGGCAGCGAGCTCGATGCTGTCGGGGAAGGGGAAGAACGCGTCGGAGGCCATCGAGGAGCCTGCGAGCAGCTCGGGCTGCATCGTGTCGGCCTTCTCGATCGCGATCCTCACCGCGTCGACACGGCTCATCTGGCCGGCGCCGATCCCGATCGTGGCGCGCCCCGCGGCGAGCACGATCGCGTTGGAGCGCACGTGGCGGCAGACACGCCAGGCGAACAGCATGTCCTCCCACTCGCGCTCCTCGGGGGCGCGCGCGCCCATCACGGTCATCTCCTCGCGCGTCTCGCTGACGAGGTCGCGTGTCTGCACGAGCTGCCCGCCGATCACCGCCTTCGACTCGACCTCGTGGCTCGGCTCGGGCCAGTCGGCGAGCTCGAGCAGGCGCACGTTCTTCTTCGCCTGCAGGGTCTGCAGGGCCGCGGCGTCATACCCGGGAGCGAGCAGCACCTCGATGAACTGCTTGTCGAGCTCGGCGGCGAGCGCCGCGTCGATCGGGCGGTTGACCGCGATCACGCCTCCGTAGGCGCTCTGCGGGTCGCACGCGAAGGCGCGTTCGTATGCGGACCGGACGTCCTCGCCGACGGCGCAGCCGCACGGGTTGTTGTGCTTGACGATCGCGCACGCGGGCTCGCGGAACTCCTCCACCAGCTCGCGCGCCGAGCTCAGGTCGAGCAGGTTGTTGAACGACAGCTCCTTGCCGTGCAGCTGCTCCACGCCTGCGAGCAGGTGGGTGGGCGAGCCCACGCGCGCGTAGAACGCGGCCTCCTGGTGGGGGTTCTCGCCGTAGCGCAGGTCGGTGACCTTCTGGTAGGCGTCTCGCCAGGAGTCCGGGAACGCCGTCTCGCTCGTGCGCATCGCGAACCACGTGGAGATCGCCGCGTCGTATCGCGCGGTCGCGGCGAACGCCTTGCCGGCGAGGCGCGTGCGGGTGCCCGTCGAGAGGCGCCCGTCGCGCTCGCGCAGCTCCGACAGCACCGCTGCGTAATCGGCGGGATCGACCACCACGGCTGCGAACCCGCTGTTCTTGGCGGCGGCACGGATCATCGTGGGGCCGCCGATGTCGATGTTCTCGATCACCTCCTGCTCGGAGGCGTCGCCGCGCGCGACGGTCTGCTCGAACGGGTACAGGTTCACGCACACCAGGTCCACCTGCTCGATCTGCTGTTCGGAGGCGGCCTGCAGATGGCTCTCGTCGTCGCGCAGCGCGAGCAGGCCCGCGTACAGACGAGGGTGCAACGTCTTCACGCGCCCGTCCATCATCTCGGGGAAGCCGGTGAAGTCCTCGATCGGCCGCGCCGGCACGCCCCGGCGCTCGAGCTCGCGTGCGGTGCCCCCGGTGGAGACGATCTCCACGCCCAGCTCGACGAGGCCGGCCGCGAAGTCGCCGATGCCGTCCTTGTCGGAGACCGACAGCAGGGCGCGGCGCACGCGGACCTCGCCCGGCTGCGCGCGCTCCACGCCCTCGGCGCCGCTCGTCATCAGATCGCCCTCCGCAGGCATCGCATCCAGAGCCTATCCCGCGCCGCCGACCGCAGCCGCGATCACGGTCCGTCGCGGGTTGGCGGGGTCTGCGCGCAGCGCCCCGGCGGCGAACAGCGACACCGCGCGCGGGAGCATCTCGTGCTCGAGCGGGCGCAGCGCCGCGAGGACGTCCTCCGCGCTGCCCGCGTCGGGGAGCTCCACCGAGCGCTGCAGGATCACCGGGCCGGTGTCCACCCCCGCATCGACGAAGTGGACCGTCACCCCGAACACCTTCACGCCGTAGGCGAGCGCGTCCTCGATCGCGTGGGCGCCGGGGAACGCAGGCAGCAGCGACGGGTGGACGTTGATCACGGCGCCGGGAAACGCCGCCAGGAACTCCTCGCCGAGCAGCGCCATGTAGCCCGCGAGCACCACCAGGCGCGCGCCGTGCTCGCCGAGCCAGGCCGCCATCGCGCGGTCGCGCGCGGCGCGGTCCTCGTAGGCGTCGCGGGCGAACACCGCTGTGGGCACATCACGGTCGCTCGCCCGCGCCAGCGCGGGCGCCTCGGCGCGGTTGGAGGCAACCGCCACGATCTCCGCATCGCGGCCGTGGACCGTGTCCAGCAGCGCCTGCAGGTTCGTGCCCGTGCCCGACACGAGCACGGCCACTGGGAGCGGGGCGGGCACGCCTGGACCTTAGCTGTGAGCCACGTCACAGAGTCCCGCCGCCCCCCTGCCGACACTGGATGCAGAGGAAGGGTCGCTACGTGAACGAATCCTCGTCTCCCCGCGAGGACTGCTCCGACCCGAAGGATCATGGCAATGCTCATCGCAACAGCAGTGACGGCGTTGATCGTCTACGCCCTGGGCCTCTCCGCCCGTGGCGGGCGGCGTGGGCCGCTGATCGCCGAGCACGGTTACAACAACCGCTACACGGACGCCACCGGCGCCCGCCGGGACCACCTCGGCTAGCCCGCCTACGCGCATCTGACTCCCACCCCGGGCCCTCTCCCGGCTCGGGGTGGGTCCGCGCGCGCCGAGGCTGCAGGGTGGAGGCCCCAGAAAAGCACGCGAATTGTGTGACACAATCGCCCGCCTATTTCGGCAGCGTCTACCCCCTCCCACCTTCGGGCGCCGGGCCGATCACGCTGGCGCGAGCGGTGCGGCGTCCTGCTCGAGCGCGTACTTGCCGGCGGCGCCGTGCGTGCCCTCGAGCGGGTACTCGCCGCTGAAGCACGCGTCGCAGTGCGTGGCGCGCGTGGCGCCGATCGCCTCGTAGACGCCCTCGAGCGAGAGGTAGTGCAGGGAGTCGCAGCCGAGCTCGGCGGCGACCTCCTCGGTGGTGCGGCCGTGCGCGATCATCTCCTCGCGCGTTGACATGTCGATCCCGTAGTGGCACGGGTGCTTGATCGGGGGTGCGGAGATGCGCATGTGGACCTCCGCAGCGCCCGCGTCACGGAGCATCTGCACGATCTGCCGCGTGGTGTTGCCGCGCACGATCGAGTCGTCGACGACCACGAGTCGCTTGCCCGCGATCACCTCGGGGAGGGGGTTGAACTTGAGGCGCAGGCCATGCTTGCGCAGCTCCTGTCCGGGCTGGATGAACGTGCGTGCGACGTAGCGGTTCTTGACGAAGCCGTCGTCCTGCGGCAGCCCGGCGGCCCGCGCGAGCCCGCGCGCGGCGGGGTTCCCGGAGTCGGGCACCGCGATCACGAGGTCCGCCTCGACGGGCGCCTCGTGCCAGAGCAGCTCGCCCATCCGGCCGCGGGCGACCTGCAGCACCTGGTCGTTCATGCGCGAGTCGGGCCGCGCGAAGTAGATGTACTCGAACACGCAGAACGCCCGGCGCCGCCCGGGGGCGGCGGTCCGGCTCTGCAGCCCGTCGGGCCCGAGCGTCACCACCTCGCCGGGCTCGACGTCGCGGACGAAGCGCGCTCCGATGATGTCGAACGCGCACGACTCGCTCGCGACGCAGTAGCGCACGGTGTCCTCGCCGGGTGACTCGAGCGCGCCGATCGACAGCGGCCGCAGCCCGTGCGGGTCGCGGAACGCGACCACTCGGTCCTTGGTCATCGCCACGATCGAGAACGCGCCGCGCAGGCGCGGGAGCACGTCGGCGATCGCGTCCTCCACGTCCTCGGCGGGGTGCGTTGCGATCATCGCCGCGATGATCTCCGAGTCCGAGGTGGAGCTGAAGCTCACCCCCCGCTCCAGCAGCTCCTCGTGCAGCTCGAGCGCGTTGATCAGGTTGCCGTTGTGGGCGAGCGCCACCTCGCGGCGCGAGCCGTTGGTTCCCTCCGATCGCTGGACCGGCTGGGAGTTCTCCCACGCGTTGGAGCCGGTGGTCGAGTAGCGCACGTGCCCGATCGCGAGCTCGCCCGCGAGCGTGCGCAGGTCGTTCTCGGTGAACACCTGGTTGACGAGGCCGAGCTCCCGCCGCGTGATGATGTGCCCGCCGCGATCGGCAGCGGCGATCCCCGCCGACTCCTGGCCCCGGTGCTGCAGGGCGTACAGGGCAAAGTACGACAGGCGGGACACCTCGTGGCCGGGTGCATAGAGGCCGAACACTCCGCACTCGTCGCGCGGTCCATCACGCATTGTGCTCACACGCTACCAAGGCGGCCCCCCGCGCTAGGAGAAGCAGGACCGCAGTCCGCCGTCGTGGACCCGGGCGAGCTCTGCGACCTCGATCGCGAAGCGCTCGCCGCTGCCGAGCGCGATCGCCAGCTCCTCGCCGCCGACCTCGCCCAGCGCGCGCACCGCGGCGGCGTTCGACAGCGTCTCCAGCGCAGCGGCCTCGCCGCTGACGACGAAGCACCCCGAGCACTCTCCGAACAGCGTCTCGGCGGCGGCGGCGCCCGCCTCGATCGCCACGCGCGCCCCGACCCCGCCGGCGATGCAGCACTCGGCGAGCGCAACCGCGAGGCCGCCCTCGGCGATGTCGTGCGCGCTCGCGATCGCCCCTGAGCGCACCGCCTCGCGCACCGCCTCGATCGCGGCGATCGCGGCGTCGAGGTCGACCTCGGGAAGCTCGCCCGGCAGTGGCTCGCCGGCGAGCTTGCACAGCTCGCTCGCGGCGAGCGACGGCGCGAACGGACCGACGAGCGCGATCGCGTCGCCCTCGCGTGCGAAGCCGAGCGGCGCGGCACGGCGGGCGTCGGGAAGCCGGCCGACCATCCCGATCACCGGCGTGGGGTAGATCGGGCCGGCTGCGCCCTCGTTGTAGAGCGACACGTTGCCGCCGACGATCGGCGCACGCAGCGCGCGGCAAGCCTCGCCGAGCGCGCGGACCGATTCGGACAGCTGCCACGCGATGTGCGGCTTCTCCGGGTTGCCGAAGTTGAGGTTGTTGGTCGTGCCGAGCGGCTCCGCGCCCGTGCACGCGAGGTTGGCGGCGCACTCGACCACGGCGCCGAGCGTCCCGCGGTAGGGGTCTGCGGCGACGCGCCTGCCGTTGCAGTCGATGCTCACCGCCAGCGCGCTCCCGTCGGGCAGCGCGAGCACGGCTGCGTCGGCCTGCTCCGGCCGGCGCACCGTGCGCGACTGGACGATCGCGTCGTACTGCTCGAACAGCGGTCGGCGCGATGCGATGTTGGGGCTCGCGAGCAGCGCGAGCAGCAGCTCCGGCGCGGGCGCCCGTCTGTCGAGCACGGCCGGGGCGGGCGGGTAGACCGGCGCGCTCGGCGCCGCGGGCTCCAGGTCGTAGAGCGGGCACTCGTCCACGAGCGCGCGCACGGGCATGTCGCCCACGAGCTCGCCGTCGTGCAGCACCCGCATCCGGCCGCTGTCGGTGACGGTGCCGATCGCGGTGCCGCCCACCTCCCAGCGATCGCACACCTCGAGCACCGCGTCGAGGTTCGCGGGCTCCACGACGCACAGCATCCGCTCCTGGGACTCGCTGACCATGATCTCGTAGGGCTCCATGTCGCCCTCGCGCAGGGGCACGAGACCGACGTCGAGGTCGATGCCCACGCCGCCCTTCGAGGCCATCTCCGACGCCGAGGACGTCAGCCCCGCTGCGCCGAGGTCCTGCAGCGAGACGACCAGCCCGCGATCGAGCAGCTCCAGCGAGCACTCGAGCAGCTTCTTCTCCTCGAAGGGGTCGCCCACCTGGACGGTGGGGCGCTTGTCCTGCTCGCCTGCGTCGAGCTCCGCGGAGGCGAGCACGGACGCGCCGCCGATCCCGTCGCGCCCGGTGGAGGCGCCGAACAGCACCACGAGGTTGCCGGGGCCGGCCGCGGCGCTGCGCACCAGGCGCTCGCGCTCCGCGATCCCGAGCGCCATCGCGTTGACGAGGCAGTTGTGCTCGTAGGGCCCCTCGAAGTAGACCTCGCCGCCCACGGTGGGCACGCCGATCGAGTTGCCGTAGTGGCCGATGCCCGACACCGCGCCGTCGAGCAGGTACCGCGAGCGTTCGCCGCCGCCCGCGCCCCCGTTCACCTCCGAGCTCCCGCCGGCCGCCGCCGTGGCGCCCACCTCGCCGAACCGCAGCGAGTCGAGCACCGCGATCGGGCGCGCGCCGACCGCGAAGATGTCGCGCAGGATCCCCCCGACGCCGGTGGCCGCGCCCTGGAACGGCTCGACGGCGCTGGGGTGGTTGTGCGACTCGACCTTGAACGCGCACACGAGCCCGCCGCCGACGTCCACCGCACCGGCGTTCTCGCCGGGGCCCATCACGACGTGCTGACCCTCGGTGGGGAGCGTGCGCAGCAGCTTGCGCGAGTGCTTGTAGGCGCAGTGCTCGCTCCACAGCAGCGAGTACATCGCCAGCTCGACCTGGTTGGGCGGGCCGCCCTGGAACTCGCACACGAGCGCGTACTCGTCCTCGGTCAGCCCGAGCGCGAGCGCGTCCGCGAGCGTGGGCAGCGTGGCGCTGTCAGGCACGAGCCGCCTCCACCGCCATCCGCATCGACTCGAAGATCACGAGGCCGTCGCGCGAGCCGCCGGTCAGCTCGTCGACCGCGTGCTCGGGGTGGGGCATCATCCCGAACACGTTGCCCTCGCGGTTGCGCACGCCCGCGATGTCGGCGACGGACCCGTTGAAGTTCTCGCCGGCGGCGTAGCGGAGCACCACCTGGTCGTGCTCCTCGAGCGCGGCCAGGAGCGGGGGGTCGGCGTGGTAGCGGCCCCACGCGTGCTTGGCGGGGATGCTCAGCGTGGCGCCGTCAGGCGCTGCGCAGGTGAACGGCGTGTCCCGCTGCACGAGCTCGAGCTCCACCTGCCTGAAGGTGAAGCGGAGGTTGGTGTTGGGGAGCAGCGCGCCGGGCAGCAGCTGCGCCTCGCACAGCACCTGGAACCCGTTGCAGATCCCCAGCACGAGCCCGCCTTCGGCTGCGAACTCGATCACCGACTCCATCGCTGGCGAGAACCGCGCGATCGCGCCTGCGCGCAGGTAGTCGCCGAACGAGAACCCGCCCGGCACGACCACCGCGTCGACCCCGCGCAGGTCGCGGTCGCGGTGCCAGATCAGCTC
>JAICYC010000110.1 GCA_025934395.1 Solirubrobacteraceae bacterium
AACACGAGCTGCCGGCCGCTGCGAGGAAGCGTTGGGGGGGAGACGGTCATGCGGTTTTTTCGTCACGAACCCCCCGAAACTTGAGCGCCGATCAGCTTTGTGGGCGTTTGACCGGTTGTGCGGGGTCGCTCGTTGCGGGCGAGCTCGTCCCGGTCAGCAGCCCAGAAAAAGGTTCTCCGAGCATGCCAAAGCGGTCCTCTGCGGCGGCTGCTTGCAGACGATTGTCTCTGACTCCGAGGGCATGCGCGGCCGCCGCGCGATGCGCTCGCCGAGGCGATATTCCGCATTGCAGAGCCATGGTCCATGCCCTGAAAGATTCCGCTCAAAACCCCCCACCTGCACCAAAACGTGCATATAGGTGCGGAAACTGGACATTTCTGCCGATCCCGGTACTATCCTGCGCGAAGCTACTCAATGTGGTCCTCAGGGATCGGGGACCTAGCTGGTCAGCAAAGGAAACGTTGGACAGGAGAATCACATGGCCGAATGGCCCCGCGGCTAATCAAGTCGCAGACACGCTCGTAGGGGCGCTCCGCCGTTGGCGGGGCGCCCCTCTTGCTTTTCGGGGGTCTTCGCCGGGGCCGGGTGCGACGACCGCCCCCGCTTCGGATCGTGCGGGGCGGCGCGGCCGAGCGCGGCGCTAGACGCGGCCCGCGGCGCGCTGGCCGAGGTGCGACAGGCTCGTGATCAGCTCGCGGCGCACGCTCGTCTGCCGTTCCGACGGTGAGGGCTCGGCGCGCGCGAGCTGCGAGACCCTGCGTTCGAAGTCGAGCTCGGTCTCGAAGTCTGCGGACTGGGCGAACGTTGCGCCCTCGCGCTCCAGCACGGCGATGAACCTCTCGACGAGGTCCGCATCGAGCTGCCCCGCCTGGGCGGACCGGCGCAGCTCGTCGATCGCCTCCTCGGGGCTCATCGGGGTGCGGTAGCCGTCGGGCGCGATCATCGTGTCGTAGTTGGAGCAGATCGCGATGATGCGCGAGCCGAGCGGGATCTCGCCCGCGATCAGGCCGGCGGGGTAGCCGCGCCCGTCCACGCGCTCGTGGTGGTAGAGGATCGCGTCCGCCACATCCCCATAGCCGTCGAGCGCGCCCACGAGGATGGCTCCCTCCTGAGGGTGACGGCGGATGCTCTCGAAGTCGCGCTCTTCGAACTCGCCTCCCTGCAGCAGGCGGTCCGGCCAGGTGAACTTGCCGATGTCGTGGAGCAGGCCGGCGGTGTGGATCATTTCCTGCTGCTCCTCCGAGCAGCCCGCCTCGGCGGCGAGCGTCTTGGCGCACTGCGCCACCGCAGCCGCGTGACGGGCGGTGCGCTCGTCGCGCATCGCAAGCGCGCGCAGCAGCGTGCGCAGCACGCCCAGCTGGAGCCCCACGAGCTGGCGGGAACGGGCGAGCAGCGCCTCCGCGCGGTCCTCCGAGCGGACCAGTGCGACCGTGAGGCGCTGCATGATCAAGAGGACCACGAACGCTGCGACGAGCGCGGACGCGCCCACACCGCGGTAGGCCGCCGCGAGCACCGTCGCGAGGATCCCCGCGGCGAACTCCCCCGGCAGGATCGGCACCAGCTCGCGGATCTCGTGCACGAGCGGAACCGATTCGTCGATGCTGGTCATGATCGCGAACATCAGGAACGCGAGCGCGGTCGCGACGACGAACGCGCCGAACAGGATCAGCCCCAGGCTGGCGGTGTCTGTGGAGTGCATGTCGAGCCCACCCAGCATCCGCACGATCGTCCCGCCCACGAACGGCACCACCGCGAAGCTCGTGAGGTTCGACACCCAGCGGAAGCGGCTCACACGCCGCACCGCGGAGCTGAAAACCATCGTGGCGATGCCGCAGCTGGCTGCCGGCACGGGACCCAGCAGCCCCATCGCCAGCGTGATCGCGATCAGCGACGCGCTGATGCCGCCGCCACGGATGTCCACGCTGAACCACTCGCCAGCGAGCGACAGCGCCATCAGCGGCACGACCAGCGAGAGCGGGTGCCATTCCCAAGCGCGCCCGTAGAGCGCCGCCGCCGCGATCGTGCACGCCAGCAGCAGGACCTGGGCCACCGAGAACACATTGCGGCTGTTGAGCGAAGGGCGCATAGACGTCTGTCGTAATTAACGGCCGACATGGCCCCGCCCTAAAGGGGGGGCGTCGAATGCCCGTCGAGGCTGAGGCGCTCCGCGCCGTCAGCGGCGTGTCGCGCAAGCGTGGCTGCGCGGCGTTCTCAGGCGGCCGAACGGTCCGGCTGCACGGAGGCGGAGCGCGATTCGCGCGGTGCGCGGGCGAGCGACATCGCGGAGATCGGCAGCAGCGCAACGGTGCTCAGCAGCGTGCCCGCCCCCACGACCGCGAACGCCCAGCGCGGGTCCGCCACAGCCACGAGCGCGCCGCCGAGCACGAGGCCCACGGCGAGCGTCACCGCGCTGAGCGATTCGACGGCGCCCATCAGACGGCCCTGCAGCTCGTTCGGCGTGAGACGCTGGACGAGGCTGATCATCGACGGCCACTGCAGCGCGTTGCCCACACCCCCGACCACGCCCGCAACGCACGCCACCGCCAGCGACGGCGCCGCCGCGAGGCCGACGAACGCCACGCCGATCAGCACTGTGCCCGCAGCGAGCGTCTCGCTCAGCGGGCGCTTGATCAGGCGTGCGAACACGATGCTGCCCGCCACCGCGCCCACGCCCCACATCGTCAGCAGCAGCCCCACGCCGCCGTCGCCGCCGCCCAGCGTTTCCTTCACGAGCGAGACCTCGATCGGGGCGCCCGAGTTGATGAACACCATCGCAACCGTCTCCGCGAGCAGGAGCCAGCGCAGCATCGCCACGGTGTTGACGTGGCGCCACGCCGCGCCCAGCCGGGCGCGCACCGAGTCGCCCGCGGCCTCGTCCACGTGGGGGTGCAGCTCCACCAGCAGCAGGCCGCAGATCACGAACGACGCCACGTCGATCAGCAGCGCGAGCGGGCCGCCGGCGGCGGCCACCACCACGCCGCCGATCGCCGGGCCCACCACGAACGTGAGCGAGAACGCGACGTTGAGCGCGCTGTTCGCGCGGCGTTCCGCCTCGTGGGCGATCTCGCCGTCGGGGTCCGGCTGGCCCGTGTCGCGGACGTCCTCGCGGGCCGCGCGCGCGGTCTCCGAGCGCAGCAGCGCGCTCGCCGCGAGCGCAGCCGCGCCGTCGACCGCCACGAGCACGAGCAGCGCGGGAAGCGAGAACCCGTACGCCAGGATCGCGGCCATGCCGCCGGTGGTGACGGCCTCGATCAGGTATAGGCCCGTGAGCTCGCGGCGGCGATGGGACGCCTCCACCCGAGCCACCAGCGCGGGCACCACGAACGCGGGCACCGCCTGGCTCGCGAACAGGATCCCCGAGACCGCGAGCGCGCTGTGCGTGTGGTCGAAGACCGACAGCACCAGCGCGAGCAGCCCGAACCACTCGCCGAGGCGGTTGACGGTGTAGGCGACCACGATGCGCCGCAGGCGCGTCGATCCCAGCACGGAGCGCATCTCTGCAAGCTAACGTGAGGGGCGCACCGCGTCGATACGTGCACGAAGGCCTCCGTGCGCCGCCAGAGCCTGCGCACGTGGCCGTCCATATGAGCAGCTACGTTCTTCGAAGATGGACGAGGGCACACCAGGCGTGACAAGACCCGTAGACGTGATCATCGCCGACGACCACACGGTCGTCCGCGACGGGATTCGCGCTGTGCTGGAACGCGAGGACGGCGAGTTCCGGGTGGTCGCCGAAGCAGCCGACATCCCCTCGATGGTGCGCGAAGTGCGCGAGCACAAGCCCGACCTGCTCACGCTCGACCTCACGATGCCGGGGGGCTCGAGCCTCGGTGCGCTGCCGTCGTGCTTCATCGCGCACCCCACGCTCGCGGTGGCGATCCTCACGATGCGCGAGGATCCCGAGTACGCCCGCCAGGCGCTGCGCGCCGGAGCACGCAGCTACGTGCTCAAGGAGGCCGAGCCCGCCGAGCTGCTGCAGGCGTTCCGCCTCGCGGTCTCCGGGGGCAACTACCTGCACCCGCGCCTCGGCGCGCTGATGGCGACCGGCGAGCAGGCGAGCGCCGACACGGTCGTGCTGAGCGAGCGCGAGCGCGAAGTCGTGCGGCTGATCGCAAACGGCTACACCAACCCCGAGATCGCCGAGCGCCTCAACGTCGCCGAGCGCACCGTCAAGACCTACCGCGCTCGCGCGATCGAGAAGCTCGGCTTCTCCTCACGCGCCGAGATCACGGCGTACGTCCGCCGGATCGGCCTCGCGGACTAGCGGGCCGAGGGCCGGCGCCCTCGCGGCGTCCTCGCTCACTCGCGCGCCAACGCATGCCACGCTCGCTGCGTCCTTGCGAGGCTTGACCCTCTGCCCGCTGGGGGCGGACGGGTGGCGGCGTTCTTAGAGGAGCTGTGGGCTGACCACGGTGGGTCGTCCCGCGAGCGGGACGGACAGCCGCACGATCGTGCCGCCGCCGGGCGCGGGCAGCCACTCGAGCTCGCCGCCGACGAGCTCGGCCCTCTCGCGCATCCCGCCCATCCCGAAACCGCCCTCCAGGCCATCCCCGCGCGGGCCGAGGCGATCGGTGGTGGGAAGCCCTTTGCCGTCGTCTGTGACGGATGCGACGACCATCCCGTCGCGCGCGACCACGCTGATCGCCGCGCGGGTCGCCTGCGCGTGGCGGCTCACGTTCGTGAGGGCCTCCTGGAGCACGCGGTAGATCGTGCTCTCGAGCTCCGCGTCCAGGCGCGGCTCGGACTCGCCCCCGCCTTCGCTGGCGGGCGCGCCGGACAGGTCGATGTCGGTCTCGACGGCGAGCCCGTCGATCGCCTGCGCGCGTCGCGCGAGCGCCTCCAGCGCGGCTGCGAGGCCGAGGTCGTCGAGCGCGGCGGGGCGAAGCTCGGTGATCAGGTGGCGCAGGCCGTCGATCTCGGTGCCGAGGCCCTCCAGCACGGAGTCGACCGCGGCGCGGAGCGAGTCGCGGTCGTTGATGTCTCGGGCGTTGGCGAGCTGCAGGCGCAACGCGCCGATCCCCTGGATGCTCTCGTCATGGATCTCGCGCGCCCAGCGGGTCCGCTCGCGCTCACGCGCCTCCATGCCGTAGCGCAGCCGTTCGATCTCCACGGCGCGCTCGGCGGCGAGCCTCTGGGACACGCTCGCAGCGAACGCGCTCACCGCCTGGATGTCGGCGTCCCGGAAGCCGCCGTCGGTGCGCAGCGCGATCACCATGCCGCCACCGTGACCCTCCAGATCGAGCGGCTCCATCAGCGCAGCGCGCGCTTCCAGCCCGAGTTCGTGCAGCCACGCCGCCTCCGAGCCTCGCGGCCGGTTGAGCGAGACACGCTCGCCCGCCTCGTACAAGCCTCCGAGCGCGCTGCCCCGGACCGGCGCGATCGTGAGCCGCGGGCGGTTCGTTCCGCCGGCGGCGGCGACGCGCAGCTCGCCCTTCTCCTCGATCACGATCAGCAGGCTCGTGGCGTCGAGCAGCGCGAGGCCACGATCGGCCATCAACCGCAGCAGCCAGAGCTCTGATCCGGAGAGCACGTGAGGATTATGAACGCGACGCTCGACCGAAGCGGGGATCGACCCCCGGCGGCAGCGGCCGGGCCCCCGCC
>JAICYC010000086.1 GCA_025934395.1 Solirubrobacteraceae bacterium
ACGGCGATCCGCGAGGTCGACGTGCCGGGCGTGGCGAGCCTCAGCATCGGGCTCGCAGCGCTGGTGCTCGCGCTCGTGGACGGCAACAACTGGGGCTGGGGCTCTTTCCGGGTGCTCGGCCTGCTCGCCCTCGCGGTGGTCACCCTCGGCTCCTTCGCGCTGATCGAGCCCCGCCGGCGCGCGCCGATGGTGCAGTTCTCGTTCTTCCGTTCGCGGACCTTCTTCGGCGCGAACGTGGTCGCGTTCGTCGTCTCTTTCACGATGTTCGCGATGTTCTTCTCGCTGGCCCTCTACATGCAGGACATCCTCCACTTCACGCCGCTGCAGACGGGCCTGCGCTTCCTGCCCACGACCATCTGCGTGATGTTCGCGGGCCCGATCGCGGGGCGCCTCGCCGACCGGATCGGCTCGCGGCCGCTGATGACCGCCGGGCTCCTGTCCGTTGCCGTCTCGATGTTCTGGATGACCGGGATCACCACCCACTCGAGCTACGGCTTCCTCGTCGTCGCGTTCATCCTGCAGGGCCTCGGCATCGGCTTCACGATGTCGCCGATGAGCACCGCCGCGATGAACGCGGTGGACCGCACCAAGGCGGGTGTGGCGTCGGGGATCCTGTCCATGACGCGAATGGTCGGGAGCACGTTCGGCGTCGCCGTGCTCGGCGCGGGGATCGCCGCGATCGGCCGCAGCGAACTGGCCACCAAGCTTCCCGAGGTGGGCGCAACGCAGCGCGGCAGGCTCGTCGACCTGCTGGGCTCGGGTGCGAGCACCACCCATCTCCCCGCCCACGTGCAGGGCGCCCTGAACGACACCTACGTCTCCGCCCTCTCCACGTGCCTCTACGCGGTCGGCGGCGCCGCGTTGCTCGGCTCCCTGCTCGCGTTCACGCTCGTGCGGCGCCCCGCGAGCACCGCCGCCGAGGGCGCGCAGGACGCGCCCGCCGCGGCGAAAGCCGGGGAGGCCCAGCTCGTCGCACAGGGCTAGGCCGTCGCGGCGCCCCGATCGCAATCCCTCTAGTGTTCTCTCCGCACCGGCACGCCTAGGAAAGAGGACTGAACGCTGATGGCAATCGATCTGCAGCAGGTATCAACCGTCGACGTGGAGCCCGGAGAGCTCCCGGCGACGATGGCGGCGTGGGTGATCCGCGAGGAGCGCTACGGCGACCCCAAGGACGCCTTCCAGATCGAGGAGATCGACGTCCCCGAGCCGGGCGCGTTCGAGGTGATCGTGCGCGTGATGGCGGCGGGCGTGAACTACAACAACGTGTGGGCTGCGCTCGGCAAGCCCGTGTCGGTGATGCGCTACGGCGACCACCCCGAGTACGGCCACCACATCGGCGGCTCGGACGCCTCCGGGGTCGTGTGGAAGGTCGGGGCGGGCGTGACGCGCTGGAAGGTGGGCGACGAGGTGGTCGTGCACTGCAACATGGCCTCCTACGAGGATCCGGAGGTGCACGGCCTGGACCCGATGGCCGCGCCGTCGCAGAGGATCTGGGGCTACGAGACGACGTGGGGGTCGTTCGCGCAGTTCACCAAGGTGCAGGCCCAGCAGCTGCTGCCCAAGCCGCACGCGCTGACGTGGGAGGAGGCCGCCTCGTACGGCCTCGTGTACTTCACCGCCTACCGCATGCTGATCACCCGCTGCCAGCTGCAGGCTGGCGCCAACGTGCTGATCTGGGGCGCGGCGGGCGGCCTCGGCGTGTTCGCCACGCAGATCTGCAAGGCCGCCGGCGCCAACTGCGTCGGCGTGGTCTCCTCGGCAGAGAAGGGCGAGCTGGTCAAGCGGCTCGGCGCGGTGGATTACATCGACCGCAACGAGTTCGCCGGCATGATGCGCAAGGGGGGCGAGACGCCCGAGGAGGAGAAGGAGCGCTCCAAGGTCGCGCTCGGGTTCGCCAAGCGCGTCAAAGAGCTGCTCGGCGACGCTCCCGACATCGTCTTCGAGCACGTGGGCAAAGCGACGCTTCCCGTGTCGGTGTTCACCGCCAAGACGTTCGGCAAAGTCGTGATCTGCGCCGGCACGACCGGGATCGACTGCGACTTCAACGTGGCGATCCTGTGGATGAAACAGAAGGAGATCCTCGGCTCGCATTTCGCCAACGCGTACGAGTGCACCAAGGCCAACGAGCTGATCGAGTCCGGCCTGATCCGGCCCGTGCTGTGGCGCACCCTGGGCTTCGAGGGCGTCGCCGAAGCGCACCAGCTGATGCTCGAAAACAAGCACCTCGGCAAGATCTCGATCCTCGTGGGCGCCGAGGGCGAGGGTCAGGGCAAGACCGCCGAGGGACCCGGCGCGATCCACGCCGAGGTGGGCGCCTGATGCCCGGCACCGTGGTGATCCCGTGGTATGCCACGGGCTTTCGCTCGGAGGCCTTCAACGAGGATCTGGGCCAGGTCGCGGCGACGGCGATGCGCTACGGCGCCACGTCCTATGCGGTCTACCGGGCGCGCGACGACCTCTACAAGTTCCAGCAGTTCGCCGCGTTCGAGGAGTACGTGGACTGGGAACGCTACTGGGACGGGCCCGAGATGACGTACTTCCGCACGGCCCACTCCAGCTGGTACCAGGTGCCCGTGCTCTACGGCTGGTGGGACCTCACCGCGGGCGGCTCGATCGAGCGTACCGCGGTCGCCAACGGGGGCGCGAACGGCGGCCCCAACGGCACGCGCGGGCCCGTGGGCGAGAGCGCCTGAGTCAGCCGCGCGCGGGCTTGGCGGCGGAGCGGCCCGGCGGTCGGGGCCCAGCCCCGCGCCGGCGCTCAGTCGCGCTCGAGCGGGGCCATCGTCAGCCCCGACCCCTGCAGCTGGTCCCAGTAGAGCTCGGCGATCTCCTTCTCGCCGGTGAACACGATCGCCTGCCCCGAGGTGTGGATCACGCCGGCGATCTCGTGCCCGCGCGTGACGCTGATGCCGGGGATGAAGCGGGCGAGCGTGCGCGCGACGTGGTCGAACGTGTTGTGATCGTCGTTGCAGACGATCACCTTCCACGCGCCTCCGAGGGCACTGTCGGGGCCCGACGCGCGCGGGATCTCGACGGTTTGCGTCACCGACGTCAGGATAGACAGAGCGCCGCAACCGTACAATTCGGAACATGAGCAGCGAGCACGACCCGCGGCTGGCAGAGCGCGACCGGCCGTGGATGATGCGCACCTACGCCGGGCACTCCACCGCGAAGGCGTCCAACGAGCTGTACCGCCGCAACCTCGAAAAGGGCCAGACGGGCCTGTCGGTGGCGTTCGACCTCCCCACGCAGACCGGCTACGACCCCGACGACGAGCTCGCGCGCGGCGAGGTCGGCAAGGTGGGCGTGCCGATCTCCCACCGCGGCGACATGAGCGCCCTGATGGACGGCATCCCGCTGGGTGAGATGAACACGTCGATGACGATCAACGCGACCGCCGCGTGGCTGCTCGCCCTCTACATCGTCGCCGCCGAGGAGCAGGGCGTCTCCGAGGAGCAGCTTCAGGGGACCACGCAGAACGACATCATCAAGGAGTTCCTCGCACGCGGCACCTACGCGTTCCCGCCCGCACCGTCGATGCGGCTGATCGCCGACATGATCGCCTACACGGTCGAGCACGTGCCGAAGTGGAACCCGATCAACATCTGCTCCTACCACCTGCAGGAGGCCGGCGCGACGCCCGTCCAGGAGATCGCGTACGCGATGAGCAACGCGATCGCCGTGCTCGACGGCGTCCGCGAACGCGTGGGCGACCGCGGGCCCGACATCATGGAGCAGGTCTTCGGGCGCATCTCGTTCTTCGTGAACGCCGGCGTGCGGTTCGTCGAGGAGCACGCCAAGCTGCGCGCGATGTCGATCCTCTGGGAGGAGATCGGCCGTGAGCGCTACGGCGTCAGCGACGCGCGACACCTGCGCTTCCGGTACGGAGTGCAGGTCAACTCGCTGGGCCTCACCGAGGCCCAGCCCGAGAACAACGTGCAGCGGATCGTGCTCGAGGCGCTCGCGGTCACGCTCGGGCGCGACGCACGCGCGCGCGCGATCCAGCTGCCCGCGTGGAACGAGGCGCTGGGCCTCCCGCGCCCGTGGGACCAGCAGTGGTCGCTGCGGATCCAGCAGGTGCTCGCGTTCGAGACCGACATCCTGGAGTACCCCGACATCTTCGAGGGCTCCAAGGTGATGGACGCGCTCGTCGCCGAGCTGCTCGACGGCGCGCGATCGGAGATGGCGGTCGTCGCCGAGCACGGCGGCGCCGTGCAGGCGGTCCCCTATATGAAGGCCGCGCTCGTCGACTCGCACCGCGAGCGGATCCGGCGGATCGAGTCGGGCGAGCAGATCGTGGTCGGGCAGAACCGCTTCCAGGAGTCCGAGAGCTCGCCGCTGACCGAGGACGCGGAGGGCGGCATCCTCGTCGTCGACCCCAAGGTCGAAGCCGAGCAGGCCGCCGAGGTCGCTCGCTGGCGCTCCGAGCGCGACCAGGGGGCGGTCGACGACGCGCTCGCCAGGCTCGCCGCCGTCGCCGGCGACCCCGCCTCGCAGGACAACCTGATGGAGCCCACGATCGCCGCAGCACGTGCGGGCGCCACCACGGGTGAGTGGGCGCGCACGCTGCGGGAGGTGTTCGGCAGCTACCGGGCGCCCACGGGCGTCGGCGAGGCGAGCGCTGCGCCCGCGGACGCGGACCTCGAGGAGCTGCGCGCGCAGGTCTCCCAGCTGCAGGAGAAGCTCGGGCGCAGGCCGAAGATCCTGGTCGGCAAGCCCGGCCTCGACGGCCACTCCAACGGCGCCGAGCAGATCGCGGTTCGAGCGCGCGATTCGGGGATGGACGTCGTCTACGAGGGGATCCGCCTGACGCCGTCGCAGATCGCCGCCTCGGCGCTGCAGGAGGGCGTTCACGTGATCGGGCTCTCGATCCTCTCGGGATCGCATCGGGAGCTGATCCCCGCCGTGATCGCGGCGCTGCAGGACGCGGGGGTGCAGGCGCCGGTGGTCGTGGGCGGGATCATCCCCGACCAGGACGTAGCGGCCCTGCGCAGCGCGGGCGTCGCCGCGGTCTACACGCCCAAGGACTTCGACATCACGCGCATCATGCGTGACATCGTCGCGCTCGTGGGCGAGGGCTCGGAGCGCCCCGCCGTGGCTGTGGCCAGCGCGAACGCAGCCGGCAACGGCTCCGCGTGAGCGAGGAGGGCGCGGCCCTCGGCACGCGCCTGCGCGAGCGCGACCTGAGCGCCGCACCGGCCGCGCTGAACCTGCTCGAGAGCATCGCGCCCGAGGACCTGCGCGAGGCCACCGCGCTGCTCGCCGAGGTCTCCCCCGCCGCGCTGGGCGGCGAGGCGCCTGCGCACGTGATCGGGATCACGGGCCCCCCGGGCGCGGGCAAGTCCACCCTGCTCTCGTCCCTGCTGCACGCGTGGCGGGCGGGGGGCATGACGGTCGCGGTGCTCGCCGTCGACCCCAGCTCGCGGCGCTCGGGCGGATCGCTGCTCGGCGACCGCGCGCGCATCGAGTTCGACCCGGCCGACCGCGGCGTGTTGATCCGCTCCACCGCCGCGGGCGACCGGCTGGGCGGGCTGGCACGGGCGACCCGCGCCGCAGCCGAGGCGCTCGCCGCGGCGTTCGACATCGTCGTCGTGGAGACCGTGGGCGTGGGCCAGGCCGAGACCGACATCGCAGACCTCGCCGACACGGTCGCGGTGGTGGTGCAGCCCGGATCGGGCGACGTGCTCCAGTTCCTGAAGGCGGGGATCATGGAGATCCCCGACGTGCTCGTCGTGACGAAGTCCGACCTCGGCGAGATCGCGCTGCGCACGCGGCGCGATCTCAGCGCGGCGCTGCGATCGCTCGGCGCCGCGGGCACGAAGGTGGTGGCTGTCTCCTCGCTGTCCCCGCCCTCCGGGATCGAGGAGCTGCTGACCGCGCTCTCGGAGCATCGCGCGGGGCTCGACCTGCCCTCCAGGCGGCTGCGCGCGCGCCGGGAGGGAGCTCTCGTCGAGCTCGCGCGCGAGGACGGCGAGCGGGCCGTGCGCGCGCTGGGCGGGCGCCCGGGGGCGCTCGCGGTGCTCGAGCGACAGCCCGCCGGCCTCGGCTCCGACGCGCTCGCCCGGGCGCTGCGGGAGGAGCTCCGCTCGTGAGCGCCGACGCCCGGCACCGCACGTGAGCGGCACCGCACGCTAGCGTCCGCGCGATGTGGCGTGACGTCCTGATCGTGTTCGGCGCGTTCGCCCTCGGCAGCGCGATCGCGGGGGCGCTCGGGGCGGCGAACCTCGGTACCGCCCTCGCCTTCGGCCAGATCGCATTCGCCGCGAGCGTCGTCTACGTGATGGTCCGCCACTGACCCGGAGCGAATGCGGCGGTCGCATATGCTGCCGCCCGTGGCCACCGGGTGCTTCATCTCCACGGGCACCTCGCTCCCCCAGGCGATCGAGCGCGTCAAGCTCGCGGAGTCGCTGGGCTACGAGGCTGTCTACATCACGCACGTCGCCGGCCGCGAAGCGCTCACCGTCCTGACCGCGTACGCGATCGCCACCAGCAGGATCCGCGTGGGCACGGGCGTGATGCCGATCTACACGCGCACCCCCGCCACGATGGCGCAGACAGCCGCGACGATCGACGAGCTCTCAGACGGGCGGATGACGCTCGGCCTCGGCGTCTCGCACCGGCCGGTCGTGGAGGGCTGGCACGGACAGACGATCGAGAAGCCCGTCGCCGAGATGCGCGAGTACGCGTCGATCGTGCGCGCGATCCTGCGTGGCGAGGACCCGCCGCAGGGCGAGCGCTGGCGCACGGGCTTCCGGCTGGTGGGCCTCGACCCGCGCCCGGACGTCCCGATCTACCTCGCGGCGCTGTCCCCCGCGATGCTGAGGCTCGCCGGCGAGATCGGCGACGGCGTGGTCCTGTGGCTGTGCAACCCCACCTACATCCGCGAGGTGGTCGTGCCCGAAGTCAGGAAGGGCCGCGAACGCGCGGGGCTCTCGCTCGACGGGTTCGACATCGTCGCGGCGGTGCCCTCCGCCGTCACGGAAGACCCCTCCGAGGCGATCGGCGCGGTTCGCAGAGACCTGATTCCCTACTTCGGGCTTCCCTTCTACCGCGCGATGATCGAACGGACCGGCTTCGCGGAGGACATCGCCGCCTACGATGCAGCCGCGGGCGACACCGAGGCGATGGCGGCTGCGATCTCCGAGGAGTTCATCTCCGACCTCACGGCGATCGGACAGCCCGACCAGATCCGTGCGGGCGTCGCGCGCTACCGCGAGGCGGGCGCGAGCTCGCCCTGCGTGGGGCCGATCGCGCGGATGAACCTGGTCGAGACGCTGCAGGCCGGCGCCGGGTGAGCCCCCGCGCCTGAGCGTGCGCATGTAACGCGCGCGCGCCCGCCGCGGACGTACCGTTAGAGCCGATGATCGTCCTGCTCGCCTTCGCGATCCTCGCGGGCGCCGGAACGGCGCTCTCTCCGTGCGTGCTGCCGGTGCTCCCCGCGCTGCTCTCCGCCGGTGGCGCGGGCGGCCGGCGCCGGCCCGTGGGGGTGGTGCTCGGCCTCTCGATCACGTTCACCGTCACGATCGTGGGGGTCGCGCAGGTCGTCGACGGCGTGGGGCTCGGGTCGGACCCGTTGCGCGCGCTGGCGATCGTCGTGCTGCTCGTCTTCGGGGTCGTGCTGCTCGCGCCACAGCTCACAGACCGGCTGGAGGCGCCGCTCTCGCGCCTCGCGCGCTTCGGGCCGCGCACGCGGGGCGACGGCTTCGGGTCGGGCGTGCTCGTGGGCGGCGCGCTCGGGTTCGTCTACACGCCGTGCGCAAGCCCGATCCTCGCCGCGGTGATCTCGGTGAGCGCCGCGTCGGGGCGCACGATCGCCGTCGCGATCGCCTACGCGGCCGGGTCGGCGGTCGTCCTGCTCGCGCTGACGCTCGGAGGGCGCCGCCTGTTCGATCGCGTGCGCCGCGCCGGCCGCGGACCCGTGCTGCAGCGCGGCCTCGGAGTCGTGATGATCGCCACCGCGGTCGCGATCTTCACGAACCTCGACGTCAACTTCGACCAGTTCATCGCCAGGCACATCCCCGACGTCAACCTGACCGCGAGCCTCGAGTGCTCCGGTGCGATCACCGGGCGCCTGCACGAGCTCACCGGCCGCACGCCCAAGTTCACGCCCGCGAACGGCTCCGCCGCGTGCGGGAGCTCCTCCACCGCGGTCAAGGTGGCCGCCGCGGGCGCGAGCGAGCACACGCTCCTCGAGGGCGCGCACGCGCTGCCCGTGCTGGGCGAAGCACCCGAATTCACGGAAACCGAGCGCTGGTTCAACACCCCCGGCGCCCGCCCGCTGTCGCTTGGGGGGTCGCTTCGCGGGCACGTGGTGCTCGTCGACTTCTGGACGTACACGTGCATCAACTGCATCCGCACGCTTCCCTACCTGAAGGCATGGGACGCCGCCTACCGCCACGACGGCCTCGTGGTCGTGGGCGTCGAGACACCTGAGTTCGCATTCGAGCGCGACGCCGCCAACGTCTCCCATGCGATCTCGCAGTTCGGGCTCCGCTACCCCGTCGTCCAGGACAACCGGATGGGCACGTGGAACGCGTACGGCAACGAGTACTGGCCCGCCGACTACCTGATCGACTCCAGCGGCAACGTCCGCTACGCCAGCGCGGGCGAGGGCGACTACGACCGCACCGAAACCGCCATCCGCGAGCTGCTCGCGGAAGCGGGCGCGAACGTGGGCGGCCGTGGGCAGCCGGAGGGCGTGGTCGTCCCCTCGCATCGCACCACACCCGAGACCTACCTCGGGACCGCCCGCGCGGAAGGATGGCTCGCCGCACCGCGCAACGGGACCCACGGCTACGGCGCGCCCGCCACGGGTGCGCTCGCGCTGAACCAGTTCGCCTACAGCGGCACGTGGAGCATCTCCGCCCAGCCCGCCGTGGCGGGCGCCGGCGCGGGCATCGACGTGGAGTTCGAGGCCAAGCACGTGTACCTCGTGCTCAGCTCCCCCGGCGAACGCCCGCGGCCGGTGCGCGTGCTGCTCGACGGGCGGCCGATCGGCGCGGCGGAGGCCGGCGCGGACGTGCACGGCGGGGTGGTCACCGTGCGCCACCAGCGGCTCTACACGCTCGTCTCGCTCCCCAGCGACCAGCAGCACCGGCTGTCGCTGCGGTTCGCGCCGGGCGTGACCGGCTACGCGTTCACGTTCGGGTAGCGCGGAAACGGCCGATCGCGGCCGACGGCAAAGCACGGAGGCGCACTGGCACGACACCTCCATGCGCAGCCTGATTCCCGCTGTGTGCGAGCACCCGGTATCGAGTTCCGTGACGGGCCGGGTAGGCTATCGGGCCACATCGGTAATGGCGGGGGCCCGCTGCGCGGGCGAGGAGGACACATACATGCGTACTTGGACGACGCTCACGCGCGCTGTCGCGCAGCCACGGCTGGCGGCGCTCGCACTAGTAGGAATAGCGCTCACTGCGCTGATGGCGAGCGCGATCGCGCTTCCGGCACGAGCCGGAGCGCAGACAGACAGCACAGCAGTCACGATTGCGGGCTCCCCGATGACGGTGTACGTGGGCCCCCGCGGCGAGTGCCAGTCCAGCTACCTCGTGCACGGTGAAATCGCCGGCAACTACTTCTTCGGGGGCAATTCGGTCGGCGACTGCGGCTTCTTCCTGGGGTTCCCAACCGCAGGCACGGGTCAACCCGCCGCGCTGAAGGGCAAGACGTTCGGCTTCGACGGAGCGGCCGGCCCGAATCTCGAAAGCATCTATCAAGTGGTCAGCCAGTCCGGCGTCACGGGTAGCGGCACCGAAGCCAGCCCCTACTCCCAGACAACCGTCTTCGCCGTGGAAGCAGCAGGCACGAAGTACGCCGAAATCACGGAGGTCACGACCTACGTGAACGGCGCCCCGCAGTTCCAGTCCACGTACACGGTCAAGAACCTCTCCGGCTCGAAT
>JAICYC010000030.1 GCA_025934395.1 Solirubrobacteraceae bacterium
CGCGGCGTTCACCTTGTCCACGTAGGCCTGGTGGTGCTTGTCGTGATGGAATTCCATCGTCGCCTTGTCGATGTGCGGTTCGAGCGCGTCGTAGGCGTAGGGGAGCGGCGGTACGGAGTAGGCCATTGTGGCTCCTTCTCTCTTCGATTTTTCAAGATCTTGGAGGGTCGGCAGTTTGTTCTATCAGAGGCCGCGATCGGTGCTGCGCCGCCGTGTTCGGGCGCGCGCGAAGGGCCGCGGGGGACGGCGCGACTAGGGTATGGGGATGGCAACTGCAGCCACCGGCCGTCCGGGGCGCCCCGCGGCGGCGACGCGGGAGGCTGCGATCAGGCTCGCTCGCCGGAACTTCCTGGGCGGGGACCGGATCGACGTCCAGGCGATCGCGCGCGAGCTCGGGCTGGCGCGCGCAACGATGCACCGCTGGTTCGGCACGCGCGAGATGCTGATCGGCGAGGTGCTCGCGGAACTCGGTGAGCAGCGCGTCGCGGCGATCCGTGCCGAGGTGGGCGGGGAGGGCGCGCCCGCGCTGCTGGAGTGCTTCGACCGGATCAACCGCGAGCTCGCGTCCAACCCCGGGATGACGGCGCTGTTCGCGGCCGAGCAGGAGCGGGCGCTGCGAATCCTCACCTCGAGCGCGGGGATCGTGCAGCCGCGGATGGTCGCGGCGATCGAGCGCGTGATCGACGCGGAGATGCGCAGGGGCACGTTCGCCTCCCCGATCGCCGCGTCCACGCTCGCGTACGCGATCGTGCGCCTGGCCGAGTCGTTCCTCTACAACGACGCGATCGCGGGCATGCGCGGCGACGCCGATCGCCTGCGCGAGGTCGAGGCCGCGCTGCTCGGTCTCCGGTAGTCGTCGCCCGGGCTCACCCCGCAGCAGGCCGGCGCCCCACCGCGGGTCCGCAGGCGTGCGCGGCGTCGGGGAAGTATTTGAGACTTTCTGCACGGTTCGTCTAAAATACGCGTCCCAGCGGCGCGGCGGAGGACCGGGCCGCACGAGGAGTGAGGAGAACACCATGCATCTCCCGTCAGGGTGGAGATCGAGGCACCACACGTCGCGCGAAGGGGCGCTGGTGGCGGTGGTTGTCACCGCGGCGTTCGCGCTGCTGGCGCTCGTGGGCGTGCCGGCGGCGTCGGCCGAAAGCACGTGGCTGTGCCGGCCGGGGCTCGCCAGCAACCCCTGTCTGAACAGCGAGGAAACGACCGTCGAGCTCGCCGACGGAAAGAGCTTCGTCGAAAAGGCCAAACCGGCGAAGAGCCCGCCGATCGACTGCTTCTACGTGTACCCGACCGTGAGCAGCCAGTTCACGCAGAACGCGAACGAAGAGATCGATCCGGAAGAGCTCGCGATCGCCGAAAGCCAGGCGTCGCGCTTCTCGCAGGTCTGCAAGGTCTACGCGCCGATCTACCCGCAGCTGACGATCCCCGCGATCAACACGCCCGGGGGCGTCACGCCGGAAGGCTCCGCGAAGGCCTACATCGGCGTGCTCAAGGCGTTCGAGGAATACCTCGCGCGCTTCAACAACGGCCGCGGCTTCGAGCTCATCGGCCACTCGCAGGGCTCGGCGATGCTCGAGCAGCTGATCAGGGAACAGATCGACCCCAACCCCGCCCTGCGCAAGCAGCTCGTGGGTGCGGAGATCCTCGGCGGGCAGGTGATCGTGCCCGAAGGCCAGAGCGAGGGCGGCACGTTCCAGAACGTCCCCGCGTGCCACAGCATCGGCCAGACCGGTTGCGTGGTGGCGTACTCCAGCTTCCTGCAGGAACCGCCGAACCCCTCCAACTTCGGACGCCCGGGCAGCCTGCTCGGCGGCGCTCCGGTGGAAGTCGCGAACCCGCAGGTGCTGTGCGTGAACCCGACGATCCTCGTCCAAGGACCCCACTCCGGTCCGACGCTGGCCTACTACCCGACGCTGAACGCATACGGCGGGAAATTCCCCGGCCTGCTCGGCCCGGTGGTGCAGGCGCCGAAAGCGTCCACGCCGTGGGTGGCCGCGCCGGCCGAGTACAACGCGCGGTGCGAAGCACGCAACGGCGCGAGCTGGCTGCAGCTGAACCTGAACGACGAAAGCGATCCGCGCGAACGGATCCTCGAAACGCTCGGGCCGCTGTGGGGCACGCACCTGGTCGACGTGAACGTCGCGCTCGGCAACCTCGTCGGGGTCGTCGGGATCCAATCGCTGGTCTACGCGGCCGACAACCACTGACGCCAGGTCTCGAACCGCAGGCCGGCTAGGGCCTCACCTCGCGCCATCCCCACCCCTCCTTGCCGGGGTGGCGCGGGGTGGGGGTCCGCCCCGACAGCTGCGCAGGGCGTCGGCCTCGCACGCGCCGACCCGCGCCGCCGATCCTCTCCCGGCGTGCGGCACGCGCTCCGCGCGCGCGTACGTATACGCTCGCGCGACGATGCCGCGCCTTTCCGAATACCTGCTTCCCACCGAGAAGCAGGCCCCCGCGGACGCCGAGGCGATCTCGCACAGGCTGATGGTCCGGGCCGGCCTGATCCGCCAGCTCGGCGCGGGGATGTGGACGTGGCTTCCGGCCGGGTGGCGCGCGCACCAGCGCGCCACGCAGATCATCCGCGAGGAGATCGACGCGATCGGCGGGCAGGAGATGCTGATGCCGGTGCTGCAGCCCTCCGAGGCGTGGAAGCGCAGCGGGCGCTACGAGATCGAGGAGCTGTTCAAGCTCACCGACCGCAAAGGTGCGGACCTCGTGCTCGCGATGACGCACGAGGAGGCGGTCACGACCCACGTCGCAGCGGCGGTGCGCTCCTACCGCGACCTGCCGCTGATCCTCTACCACTTCCAGACAAAGGAGCGTGACGAGCCGCGCCCGCGCGCCGGCGTGCTGCGAACGCGCGAGTTCGTGATGAAGGACAGCTACACCTTCGACCGCGACGCGGCGGGCCTGGAGGAGCGCTACCAGCTCCACGTCCGCGCCTACGACCGGATCTTCGAGCGCAGCGGGCTGCGCTGGTACCGCGTGGAGGCGGACGTCGGGATGATGGGGGGCAGCGGCGCGCACGAGTACATGGCGCCGTGCCCCGCGGGGGAGAACGAGGTGGCGCTCGCACCGGGCTACGCCGCCAACGTCGAGGTCGCGAGCGCCGAGCCCCAGCCCGTCACGCTGCCGCCCGCCCCCGACGCGCCCGAGCCGGTCCGGACCCCGGGCCTGACGACCGTGCCCGACGTGGCCTCGCTGCTCGGGCTTCCCGAGGGCGCGCTGCTGAAGGCGTTCCCGGTGATCGCGCTCGACGAGGGCCCCACTGCAGGCAGCACAGGCGAGCGGATGCTGCTCGTGCTGGTCCGCGGCGACCATCGCGTCAACGAGATCAAGCTCGCCAACGCGCTCGGGCACCCGTTCCGGCCCGCCACCGCCGAGGAGATCGAGCGCTCGCTCGGCCCCGCCGGCTACATCGGCCCGGTCGGCGCACCCGCGGAGGTCGAGGTGCTGCTCGACGCGGCCGTCGCGGCCGTCGCGCCCGACGGCGGCTATGTCACGGGCGCCAACCGCGCCGACACGCATCTGCGCGGCGTGGTGCCGGGGCGCGACTTCGCGTTCCGCACGGTCGACGTGCGCTCGGTCCTCGCGGGCGACACCGTCGGCGGCGCGCCGCTGGAGATCGAGCCCGCGATCGAGGTGGGGAACATCTTCAAGCTCGGCACCCGGTACTCGGTGCCGCTCGGGGCGAGCTACCTCGACGAGAACGGCGAGCAGCGGCCGATCTGGATGGGCTCCTACGGGATCGGCCCCGCCCGGATCGTCGCCGCCGCGGTCGAGCAGTACTCCGACGAGCACGGCATCTCCTGGCCGCGCGAGCTCGCGCCGTTCGCGATCCATCTCGTCTCGATCGGCAAGCCGGGGAGCGCCGAGCGCGAGTCGGCCGAGCAGCTCTACGAGACGCTGTCGGCGGGTCCGCTGGACGTGATCTACGACGACCGCGACCTCGGGCCGGGCGAGAAGTTCGCAGATGCCGAGCTGCTCGGCTGCCCGCTGCGCGTCACGATCGGCAAGCGCTCGCTGGACTCCGGCGAGGCGGAGGTCCAGATCCGGCGCGGGCGCGCCGAGGCCCCGGGCCTCCCGCTGACCGCCCCCGCGGCCGAGCAGCTGCAGGCGCTGGAGCAGCTGTGGCAGAGCCTCCCGTAGAGCGCAGGCGGCTGACGCTGAGGCGCCTCGTGGGCCTCGACCGCTCGGGCCCGCCACCGCCGCAGACCACCGCCGGCCAGCCGCTGCGCCCGTGGACGATCCCCAACGCGATCGGCTTCGTGCGGCTCGCGCTGCTGCCGGTGTTCCTCGTGCTCGCGCTCTCCAGCGCACACGGGGAAGGCGCGCTGATCGCCACGCTGTTCGCGGTGATCGGCTGGGGCGACTACGCCGACGGCATCGCCGCCCGCGTGACCCGCCAGTACAGCCGTCTGGGTGCGCTGATGGACCCGGTCACAGACCGGCTGCTCGTGATCGCCGGCGTGGTCGTCACGTGGCGCTTCGACCTCCTCCCGCGGTGGGCGCTCGCTGTTCTCGCCGCGCGCGAGCTGGCGATGCTCGTGCTCGGGCGCCTGGCGCAGACGCGCGGGGTGGAGCTCCGCATCAACTGGCCGGGGCGGCTCGCCGTGGCGCCGGTGATGGGCTCGTTCTTCTTCGTGATGGTGTCGCTCGGCACGCTGGGGGAGGTGATGCTCTACTGCGGCATGGGGCTCGCTCTGCTCGCCACCGCGATGTACGTCGCGAGCGGGGTGGCGCAGGTACGGGGCCGTTGAGAGGAGCGCCCCCACCAGTGGCGAACTACCGCTCCGAACGCGGCCCGCAAACCTCAAGCTCAGCCTGACCTTTTGGTCTATACTCGCGCTCGGCCGGCGGGCGCCGGGGCGAGCACCACCACGCTGCGGGCCTTGGCCCGCGAGAGGAGACAACGATGGACGAGACGTTTCCCGATCTTGGCTCGCTGACGGACATCGAGCTCAAAGACGTCATCCGCCAGCTCACCGAGGAAGAGACCGAGATCTCCTACAAACGGCGCATCCTGCACGGCAAGATCGACATCCTGCGCGCCGAGCTGGTCAACCGCCTGCGCCACCAGAACGAGGCCGGCGAGATGTCGATCAGCGGCGAGGACGTCCAGCGGCTCACCGACATCCTCGCAGCCCGCCAGACCGAGGAGCCCGCGTGAGCGCACGGGCGTCGATCGCCCGCAGCGCTCGCCGCGCGGGCGGGGCGCGCTGAGGAGGCCCGGTGGCCCTCCACTGCACCGAGTGCGGTTTCGCCAACGCCGAGGGCGCGAACTACTGCCAGCGGTGCGGCGCGCTGCTCGCGCGCGGCGAGGGCTCCGCGCCCGGCAGCGACCCCGTCACCGCCACCTCCCGGATCGACGAGACCGGCGAGCTGATCCCGGTAGACATCGGCGAGGGTGGGATCGGCGGGCCCGCGCTCGTGATCCGTGCGGGGGGCGGGCGCGTGGGGGAGAGCTTCCCGATCGCGGGCGAGCGCATGAGCATCGGGCGCCGTCCGGAATCGGAGGTGTTCCTCGACGACGTCACCGTCTCGCGCGATCACGCGCTGCTGATCCGGCGCAACGACCAGTGGTACCTCGACGACTGCGGCTCGCTCAACGGGACCTACGTCAACCGCGAGCGGATCGAGTCGCGCGCGCTGGCGGAGGGCGACGAGGTGCAGATCGGCAAGTACAAGCTCACGTTCCACGCCCGCTGATGGCTGTCAACGCGACACCCGGCGGCGCCGAGGAACTCGACCTGGAGCTGCCCGCCGACGCCTCCGGCGCAGAGCTCGGCAAGCGCCAGAAGTCGCTCACGATCGGCGGTGTGTGCAAGGCGCTCGCGCAGGAGTTCCCCGACATCTCGATCTCGAAGATCCGCTACCTGGAGGACCAGAAGCTGCTCGCGCCGCGGCGCACGCCCGGGGGCTATCGCCTCTACACGCAGGGCGACCTGGCGCGGCTTCGCACGATCCTGCGCATGCAGCGCGACGAGTTCCTGCCCCTGCGCGTGATCCGTCAGGAGCTCGCCGCGGGACGCTCCAACGAGGTCGCGCCGCTGCCCGGCCGGGTGATGCGCGAGGGCGGCCGCAGCTGGCGGCCGAGCGTGCGCGTGGGCGAGGCCACGGGCGCCCTCTACTCGATCGACGACGTGCTCGAGGAGACGAAGGCGGAGGCGAAGCTCGTGCGCGAGCTCGAAGAGTACGGCGTCGTCAAGGGCGAGCTGCGCTCCGGCGTGCGCTACTTCGACGAGACCGAGCGCGAGATCATCGCGGCGGTCGCCGAGCTGGCACGCTACGGCGTGGGCGGGCGCAACCTGCGCGTGTTCCGCTCCTCCGCGGACCGCGAGGCGAACCTGCTGCAGCAGATCCTCGCTCCCGCCCTGCGCTCGCGCAACCCGCAGCGCCGCAAGGAGGCCGTCGAGGCCCTCGAGAACCTGGCGGCGGTCGCCACGCACCTGAAGCACCTGCTGCTGATCAGGGACCTGCGCAAGATCGTGCGGTGAGCGGCTCGGCTCCCGGCGCCGCGGAGATGCGCGCGCTCGTGCGCGAGATCCCCGACTTCCCGCGTCCGGGCATCAACTTCAAGGACATCACGCCGCTGCTCGCAGACGCCGGCGCCCTCGCGCAGGCGGTGCGCGCGCTCGCGGATCTCGCGCGCCCGCTGGAGGTCGACTGCGTGGTCGCTGCCGAGGCGCGCGGCTTCCTGCTCGGCCCCGCCGTCGCGCTCGCGCTCGGCGCGGGGTTCGCCCTCGCGCGCAAGCCCGGCAAGCTCCCCTACGAGACCATCAGCGCGGAGTACCTGCTCGAGTACGGCACCGACACCCTGGAGCTGCACACCGACGCGGTCGCCGCGGGCAAGCGGGTGCTCGTCCACGACGACCTGCTGGCCACGGGCGGCACCGCGGCCGCGCTGTGCGAGCTGGTGGAGTCGCTCGGCGGCGTGATCGCCGGCTGCGGCTTCCTCGTGGAGCTGGAGTTCCTCGATGGCCGCGCCCGCCTGGAGCCGCACGAGGTCCACGCGCTGCTGTCGTACTCCTCCTAAGCTTCGCCGATGCCGACGGCGTCCCGCAGCCGCACGATCGCCGCCCCGGCAGCGGACCTGTGGGAGGTGGTCCGCGACCCCCACCACCTACCGCGCTGGTGGCCGCGCGTGGAGGGCGTGGAGGGCGTGGAGGGCCGCGCGTTCACGGAGGTGATGCGCACCAGCAAGGGCCGCGTCGTGCGCGCCGACTTCGATGTGATCGAGGTGCGCGAGGAGGGCCAGCGGCGCGTGCTGCGCTGGGGCCAGCGGATCGAGGGCACGCCGTTCGCGGCGGTGCTCAGCTCGTGCGAGATCGAGCTCGCGCTGGAGCCCGCCCAGGTGCCCGAGCGCGCCACCGAGGTCACGATCGCGCTGCATCAGGAGATGCGCAAGCAGGGCGTGCGCCGCACGGTGGGCACGTGGTCGGTGCCACGCGGAGGCAGCTTCCTCGTGCGCCGCGCCGCGCGCGCGACCGTCGAGGAGGCCCTCGACGGGCTGGAGCGGATCAGTGCCTGAGCCGCCCGAGATGCGCTGGTGGGGATGGGGCGACCCCGCGCAGGAGCCCGTGCTGCCGCCGCACGCGCTCGAGTTCCTGCGCTCGACCGTCGGCGTGGCCGAGCAGCCGCGCCCGCCGGTGGCGCTGGAAAACGTCACGCTGCCCGCGTCGGCGCTCGACGAGGACGCGCTCGCGCGACTGCGCGCGATCGCCGGCGAGGACGGCGTGCGCGCCGATCACGACGCACGCGTGCTGCACGCCGCCGGCAAGGGCTATCCCGACCTCGTGCGGATGCGCGCGGGCGAGCCCGGCGAGGCGCCGGATGCGATCGTCTACCCGCGCACGCGCGAGCAGCTCGTCGCGCTGCTCGCGCTCTGCGCCGAGGACTCGGTCGCGGTCGTGCCGTTCGGCGGCGGCACCAGCGTGGTGGGTGGTGTGGCGCCGCTGCGCGGTGAGCACCGCGCCGCGATCGCGCTCGACACGGCCCAGATCGACGGGGTGCGCGCGCTGGACCGCGAGTCCGCCACCGTCACGGTCGGCGCCGGGATCCGCGGGCCCGCGCTCGAGCGCGAGCTGGCCGCCCACGGGTTCACGCTCGGCCACTACCCGCAGTCCTACGAGTACGTCTCGCTCGGCGGCTGCGCGGCCACCCGCTCGGCGGGGCAGGCGTCCACCGGCTACGGCGCGATCGAGAAGATGGTGCTCGGCCTGCGCGTGTGCGCCCCCGCGGGCGAGATCGAGCTGCCGCCGATACCCGCCACGGCCGCGGGCCCCGGGCTGCGCCAGCTGCTGGTCGGCTCGGAGGGCACGCTCGGCGTGATCGAGCAGCTCCACCTGCGCGTCCGCGAGGCGCCCCGCGCCCGTGTGTACCTCGGCGTGTTCTTCGAGCGCTTCCCCGCGGGCGTGGAAGCGCTGCGCGCGTGCGCGCGCGAGCACGTCCTTCCCGACGTCGCGCGGCTCTCCGACGAGCACGAGACGAGCATGTCGCTCGCGCTCGCCGGAACCGGCGGGCTCAAAGCGCGGATCGGGCGCACCTACCTCGGCCTGCGCGGCTACGCCGAGGGCTGCCTCGCGATCTTCGGGTTCGAGGGCGGCAACGAGGACGTCGACTACCGGCGAGGGCGCGCGCTCGCGCTCGCGCACGGCTGCGGGGGCATCTCGGTGGGGCGCTCGCCCGGGGAGGCGTGGCGTCACGGGCGCTTCGCCGCGCCCTACCTGCGCGACGACCTGCTCACGCACGGCGTGATGGTCGAGACGCTCGAGACCGCCACGCAGTGGTCGAACCTGCTCGACCTGCACACGCGCGTGGGCGACGCGATCGGCGCTGCGCTCGCCGGCTACGACACGCCCGCGTACGTGATGTGCCACGTCTCGCACGTCTACGAGACGGGCGCGTCCCTGTACTTCACGTTCATCGCGCGCCAGAGCACGGATGACCCGATCGCGCAGTGGCGTGACGTGAAGGCGGCCGCCTGCGATGCGATCGTGGAGGGCGGCGGCACGATCACCCACCACCACGCCGTCGGGCGCGACCACGCGCCGTGGATGGCGCGCGAGGTGGGCGCGAGCGCGCTCGCGGCGCTCTCGGCGGCGAAGGCGGAGCTCGACCCCCACGGGATCATGAACCCCGGGAAGCTCGCGCTCGCCGCGGCTGCTATCCGCCGCTCAGCGTGAACTTGCCGCGCAGCACGACCGGGCCCGGATGGGTGGCGTGCGTGCTCGTCTCGCGCGTGAGCAGGACTTCTTTGAATTCGCCCGCGTCGGCCGGCAGCGCACCGCCGCCTTCCAGGCGTTTGTTCGTGCCCACGTTGGGCGCCTTGCCGAGCGGTTCGGCGCTGGAGGGCGAGTTGTACAGCCACAGCGCGTAGAAGAAGCCGCGCGTCGCGGGCACGTTTTCCGCGGCGATGTAGAACGCGCGCAGCGTCCCCTCCTGGAGGATCTGCAGCAGCCCCACCGTGCGGCTCGCGGAGTCCGGCGAGTGCATCGGGATGCGCGCTGTCACCGATGGCTGGGAGCTGGTCGTGCTCGTTTTCGAGGGGCCCCCCGCGCTGGTGTTGGTGTGCTTGCCCGAGGACCCGCCGCTCGTGAGCAGCACGACCGCCACGACCACCGCCGCGACGATCACCGCGAGCACGAGCATCCCGCCGAGCCGCGAGCTGGGCGCGCCGCCCGAGCTGCGCGCAGGGGCGGACTGCGCCGCCGGCGGCTCGGGCGGGGCGGCGTGGGCGCCGGAGGCGGATGCGGGGGCGGCGGGCGCCAGGGCCGCGGACGCGGCGGCGGCGGACGCGGGGGAGGAGGATGCGGCGGATGCGGGGGCGGCCGCCTCGGGCGCGGAGCTCGTGGCGGGCGCAGCCGCCTCCTCGGGCGCTGCGGCCGGCTCGGGGATCTCCGGGAGCGGCTCGGCGCTCACCGGCTGCAGCGCCTGCGCGAGCGCCGCGGCCCACGCGCGCGCCGGGGGCGTCTCGGCGAGGAACGTGCGTGTCTGCAGCCGCTCGGAGATGCCCTGCTGGCCGAGCAGGTAGTCGCCCACCCGGGTGCGCTGCTCGGGTGAGAGCGCGCGCGCCTTCGCCGGGTCGAGCACCGCGAGCGCGGCGTGCGCCCGCGCGCGCACCGAGCCCTCGCTGATCCGCAGCGTCGCGGCGACGTCGGCGAAGCTCTTGTGTTGCAGCAGGACGAGGGACAGCGCGGCGCGCTGGTCGGGTGGGAGCTCGTCCATTCTGCTCATCGGCGTGACGCGGGGGCCGCGGCGCACGCCGAGCCCTACAGAGAACGTAGGCTATCGTGGCGCGCTCATGGCACTCCCCAGTGCAGCGGAGATCGACGCGGCGCTCCGCGGGTTCGACCGCCTCTACGGCCTGCGCCTGACCGAGGTGTCGGACACCGAGGTGGTCGCCCACACCGATGTGCGCGAGGAGATCAAGCAGCCGATGGGGCTCATCCACGGCGGCGTGTACGCCTCGATGGCGGAGTCGATGGCGTCGCTGGCCACCGCGCTCGCGGTCGCCGGGAACGGGGAGATCGCGATGGGGCAGTCGAACGCGACGAGCTTCCTGCGCCCGATCACCGAGGGCGTCGTGCACGCGCGCGCGGAACGCCTGCACCGCGGCCGCACCACCTGGGTGTGGGACGTGCGCTTCAGCGACGACGCCGACCGCACGTGCGCGCTCACGCGGATGACGATCGCCGTGCGCCCGCTCCCCGAGGGTGCGCAGATGCCCGACCGCAGCCCCCGGTAGACCGCCGGGCTGCAGAGGTGGATCACCGTACGGGGCGCAGCGGCGTGGGTTCCTGCGTGGGCAGGGGATGCTCGCCGTAGCCGGTGTCGGGCAGGCGCGCGGGGAGCGGTGCGCCGGGCGCGGCGGGCTGGTTGAGCGGGACCGCCGTCAGCGCGGCCGCGCGAGCGAGCGAGCGGTCGCGCGCGTAGATGCTGACCACGACGCCCCCCGTGGGCATCACGATCGTGCGGCCCCCGCGGGCGAGCCACACCTGCACTCCGCGGATCGCGCCCGTCGAGGTCGCGGTGCTCCCGAGCGGCAGGAAGCTGTTGTCGGCGGACGTGACGATCCGCAGGGGCGCCACGCACGCGACCTGGCTGCCTTCCACGCACGCGCCGTACTGCAGGCTGTAGGCGCCGCTCGTGTCGTGGAAGGTTTCGCTGATCGACAGGCCGTGGAACGTGCCACCGACCCAGTAGACCGGGAACGCGTTGACGAGCATCCCCTCGAGCGCGCTGTGGGAGACCAGACGCTGTTCGGAGGCGGTGCCGCAGCCGGCGAGCACGCACGCGGCGGCCGCCGCCGCGAGCGCCGCGACGAGGCGGCCCCGTGGCGCGCGGGATCCCATCATCCGCGGTAGCGGTTGGTGATCGGCATGCGCCGGTCGCGGCCGAACGCGCGCGTGCTGATCTTGATCCCGGGCGGGGCCTGGCGGCGCTTGTACTCGGCGAGGTCCACGAGCCCGATCGCGCGGTCCACGTCGGCCTCGGGCAGCCCCTCGGCGATCAGCTGCTCGCGGCTGAGGTCGCGCTCGATGTAGCCCTGCAGGATCTGGTCGAGCGTCTCATACGGCGGCAGCGAGTCGGAGTCGAGCTGGTCGGGGCGCAGCTCGGCCGAGGGTGCGCGCTCGATGATCGAGTCCGGGATCGGCGCTGCGGGCTCGCCCGCGGCGGCGGTGTTGCGCCACCGGCAGAGGTCGTAGACGAGCGTCTTGGGAACGTCCTTGATCACGGCGAAGCCCCCAGCCAGGTCCCCGTAGAGGGTGCTGTAGCCGACCGACATCTCCGACTTGTTGCCGGTCGTGAGCACGAGCCAGCCGAACTTGTTCGACAGCGCCATCAGCAGGTTGCCGCGGATCCGCGCCTGGAGGTTCTCCTCGGTGAGGCCGGGCGCGGTGCCGGAGAACTCGCCGCTGAGCGTCTGCTCGTAGGCCCCCATCACGGACGCGATCTGCAGCTCGGTCACGGGGATGCCGAGCCGTCGCGCGAGCTCGCGCGCATCGTCCTGCGTGTCGCTCGAGGAGTACGGCGAGGGCATCACGACCGCCGTGACGCGCTCGGCCCCGAGCGCGTCGCGCGCGAGGCACGCCACGAGCGCCGAGTCGATCCCGCCGGAGACACCGAGCACGACGTGCTCGAACCCGTTCTTGCGCGCGTAGTCGCGCAGGCCGAGTTCGAGCGCGCGATAGACCTCGGCGGCGACCGGCGTGAGCGGCTGCGCGAGCGGGCGCAGGGTAGGGTCGGGCGCGGGAGCCGGATCGCTCGCGAGCGGTTCGAGCACGCGCGCGACGTGCTCGGCGCGACGCGCGGCGGGGCGGTGGCTCGGGTCGCGCAACCGCTCCGCTGCGGCGGCCCCGAGATCGACGTCGCAAACGAGCAGCTCCTCCTCGAACTGGGCTGCGCGTGCGATCGTCCGTCCCGTGTGGTCGATCACGCACGAGTGCCCGTCGAAGACGAGCTCGTCCTGGCCGCCGACGAGCGCGCAGAACGCGACGCACGCGAGGCCGTCGCGGGCGCGCTGGGCGAACATCCGCTCGCGCTCGGCGCCCTTGCCCGCGTGGTAGGGGGAGGCGGAGATGTTCACCAGCAGCGAGGCGCCCGCGAGCGCCTCCTCGCTGGCCGGCGGGCCGGGCTCCCACATGTCCTCGCACACCGTCAGCCCCACCCGGTCGGCGCCGATGTCGATCACGGCGCTGCTGGCTCCCGACTGGAAGTAGCGCTGCTCGTCGAACACGCCGTAGTTGGGCAGGTAGAGCTTGCGGTAGACCGCGTGCACGGCGCCGTTCGCGAGGACCGCGGCGGCGTTGAAGACGTCCTCTGCACGCTCCGGGAAGCCGACCACGGCGACGATCCCGTTCGTGTCGCCGGCAAGGTGCTCGACCGCGACGCGCGCCTGGGCGAGGAAGTGCTCCTTGAGCAGGAGGTCCTCCGGGGGGTAGCCGGTGACGGCCAGCTCCGGGAACAGCACGAGGCGGGCACCGCGCTCGCGCGCGTCACGGATGCCGTCAGCGATCTTCGCGGCGTTGCCCGCGATGTCGCCGACGGTGGCGTTCATCTGGCAGAGCGCGATCCGCATCGGTCAGCGGGGGTCGGGGCGGTCGAGGTTCCAGTGGCTGACGGTGGCGCAGGTCCACAGCCAGGGGTCCTCCGCGTCCGCGCTGCGCGGGTGCAGGAAGAACCGCGTGATCGTGCGCTGCCCGCCCTCGTGGTCGCTGTAGAGGACGTCGACGCTCATGCCGCGACGCGCGTGGATCGACTCGCGCGCGGAGGGGTAGAGCGGGTCGTCGCGGTCGCGCAGTGCGCACTGCCAGAAACCGATGTCTCCCGCGGGCACGTACAGGTCGCGGCTGTGGCGGCGGAACTCCTCGAGCTCGGGCGGGTGCACACCGGAGCCCTGCCGCTCGGGCCACAGGTGCCAGCCGTGCAGCACGGCGAGGCCCGGGCCGACGTTGCGCAGCGGGATCGAGAGGTAGAGCTTCTCCTCGTGCTCCTGCACCGCGCCGAGCCCCTCGCGCAGCAGCACCCAGTGGTCGTCGACGTAGCCCACCCTCTGCGGCGGGTCCTGCGCACGGGCGTTGAACAGCACGGGCCGCACGCCCACCTTCAGCGCCTCCTCGGCCACGCGCGCGGAGCGGGTCGCCGAGCGCGTCGCCGAGAACGTGGCCACGGCGAGCACGAGCGTGCCGCCCGCGGTGGCGAGCGTGGCGATGCTGTCGAGGTCCGCCATCGGCGCCTCAGGCTACTAGCCGCCCGCGCGCCCGCGACGGCGTGCGAGGGCGGTCAGCCCGAGCGGGCGCGCTGGCCGCCGGGGCGCCCGTTGGAGCTCGCGCGCGCGGCCGTCGAGCTGCGCTTGGCGGTGCTCTTGCGTTTGGCGCCCTTGGTGGGCGTGCTCACGCCGGCGGCGCGCGAGAGCGCCGCGACGGAGGCGCGCAGGTCACCCGCGAGGTCCTCGAGGTCTCCCAGCGCGTCGTAGTCGGCCAGCAGCCCGAACCCGAGATGGCCGTCGTAGCTCATCACCGCGATGCCGAGCGCCTGGCGCTGGGCGAGCGGCACCACCGGGTAGAGCACCTCGAGCCGGCGGCCGAGCAGGTAGAGCGGGAACTGCGGCCCCGGCACGTTCGTCACCACGAGGTTGAAGAACGACTGGCGCGCCTGCAGCCGCGCGGCCTGGCTGAGGATCGTGGGCGGCGCGAAGCCCGCGAGGTTCGTGAGCACCTGCGCGCCCACCGCCTGGCCGGACTCCTTCAGGTCCGCCATCGCCGTCGCGATCGTGCGCAGGCACTCGGCCGGGTTCTCCACGCCCACCGGCAGCGGCGCCCACATCGCGGCGACCTGGTTGCCGAGGGAGCCGCGCTGCTCCTTGCTGCGCACCGAGACCGGCACCATCGCCTTCAGGACGACGTCCTCGGTGTCATCGCCATGGCGCCGCATGTAGCGGCCGAGCGCGAGCGCCACCACCGTCAGCACCGTGTCGTTGAGCGTCCCACCGAGTGAGTCCTTGATCGATTTCAGACGAGCGAGGTCGGTGTCGAGGAACGTGTATCGGCGGTGTGGGCCGATCTCCACGTTGAAGCGCGTGTCGGGCGCCGAGCCCGAGAACGTGGTCGCGGCGACGCTGCGGATCCCGTCGCGCACCTGGCCGGCCACGCGGCGCGGGCCGCGCAGCAGCGCGCGTGCGCCGCGCGCCATCTCGCCCGGGACGGTCGTGCGCTCCATCAGCGCCTCGCCGAGCAGCTTCGCCGAGCCCGGGAGCGGCTTCGCGCTCCACGGCGAGGGCGGCGCCGTCGGCACCGGTTCGCGGGCTGCGTCGAACAGCACCGTCGTGATGTCGACCCCCGAGATCCCGTCCACGAGCGCGTGGTGGGTCTTCGCGACGAGCGCGAAACGCCCGCCCGCCATCGACTGCACGAGCCAGATCTCCCACAGCGGCTTGGACCGGTCCAGGCGCTGCGAGAACACCCGGCCCGCGAGCCGCTTGAGCGCAGCCTCGTCGGCGGGGCGCGGCAGCGCGGTGTGGCGGATGTGGTAGTAGGCGTTGAAGTGGGGGTCGTCGGTCCACACCGGGCGGCCCTGCCCGAGCGGCACGAACGCGAGGCGCTGGCGGTAGCGCGGAACGAGGTGCAGCCTGCTCTGCACGTGTTCGACGAGCTCGCGGTGCGTGGGCGCCTCGCCCTCGAAGACCATCACCGAGGCCACGTGCATGTGCGCGGCGGAGTGTTCCTCCAGGTGCAGGAACGTCGAGTCGAGGGCTGTGAGGCGGTCCGGGTTGGCCATGGCGCGATTCTCTCTCTCCTGCACCCGCGCGTCAACGACCTGCGCCAAAACATTTCCCGCACGAGCCCTCGGGATGCGTCCAGCTCGCCGGGTACGCTCGCCCGCGATGCTGCTCGCCTTCACGTTCTGGAGCCATCCGGTGGTCTTCGCGGACAGCTGGGTCGAACTCGCCAGCACCGTCACCCTGATCGCCTTCGTCCTGGGCGCCTACAAACACCTCGAGTGCCATCGCGCGGGGTGCCACCGCATCGGCCGGTTCCAGCACGGCCACTACAAGCTGTGCCGGGTTCACCATCCGCTCGTCCCCAACAGCGGCAAGGTCGGGCAGGCGGAGATCGACGCGATCCGGCCGGGCGCGGGCGGCACCGCCGCGCCGGGAAGCACCGCGCCGCCCGGCACCACCGCTGGGCCCGCGGCCTGACGGCCGGCAGCGCCTACTCTTCGGCGAGCGCCAGCAGGACGTTCTGTTCGGCGGCGCGCAGCAGGCCCACGATCCTGTAGGGGTCGGTGGCGTTGAAGCGGGTCCGCACCGTCGAGCGCACCTGGTCACCCTCGGTGGTGAGCACCTCGACGATCGTCAACACGTCGCCGATCTCGGCGTGCCCGTCGTCGCCGTAGTCCAGCTCAAGCGCCTCCATCTGTTCGGAAGCCAGCGTTCCGAGCTTCGTGCGATCGAGCGCCATGAGTCTCCTTTCGTGCGGCGCCGCTTTGTGCCGCATGCTACGACGTGGTCGTCCCGTGGGGCAGTCTGAGCAGTACCCCCCATCTGCGATCTCCGGCGCTCCGGAGCCGAAAGTCGTAGCTGCCGCACACAGCTCGGCCGAGGCCGAGCTGATCGTGCAGCGGCCCGGAGCCACGGGATCGACGGCGGGTGGTCGCTGTCCCTTCTGCGATCCGGTCGTCGTTTACGAGGATGCGGATGTGTGACCTTGCGCACACATGTGTAGCAAAGGTATGTATCCTCTGAATGGCCGTGACAGGGCGGCCAAAGGGCCTGCAAATGCGGGTCTTTTGGCGCGGCCTGATCACGACGCCCAGAGGCCGTTTGCGCGCTGTGTGGGGGTGCAGGAGGGCGGGTAGGTGTTCCGGCTACTGGCCAGGTGGCGGAGGCCCAGTGTTGATCCAGGTCTTGGCAAACTCGCCAAGGCTTTTCTCGTTGTCGAGCGCCCATTCCGGAGGCCACTCCACGTCCTGCGCCGGTTCCGGCCAGATCTGCACGAGAAACGGGAGCAGGTCGGCAGGCAAGGTCAAGCCGAATCGGAAGCTGTCGTCGGGTTGCGCGAGAGGGCGAGACCACTTGAAGCTCTGCATTACGAGATGACCGATGCAGAGGGTCATCATCTCGCCATGCACAACATCGTCCGGACTGACCGCCGCCGCCGGAGCTAGATCGAAGTTGTAGGTGCGCCCCCACGCGCCGTGGGTAGCGTGGCCCGCGTATGAGGCGAGCCATACCTGGCTCTGCTCGGGTGCCGCATGCGTCTCATAGAGCACGTCGCAGAGTTCGGCTGTAAGCGGCCGCAGCGTGACGTGCAGGAGCTGAAGCATCGCGTGGGTCTTGACGACCCACGCTGCCACCCGGTCGCAGTCGGCGGGTGTCAGCCGTCGCGCTTCTGCGTGGATCATTTCCGTGAGAATCGGTCGTGCGGGCTTCTCAATTTCATCGTTCATCCAGCCGGTGTTGCAGTCGCGGCATACGCGCCTGACCTTGAAATCAACGTGGTCGGTTGCCCATGTGCGGTGCTCGTGCCGGTGATGCCATTGGCTACGCGGTCGTTTGGGAAGCGTCTCGCCAACCCATTTCGGGATCACGTGCTCCCGCGAGTTGGCACGCTGGCCACAAAACACACATGTGCGCGCCATCCCGCGCCGCTATCGTGGGAAGCGATGGACGAGGATCACGCGCCGGAGCCTACTCAGCAGACACGGCCGCAGGGCATCGACCCTAAGACTGGCAAGCGGTACGAGCCGATCGAGATTCCGGTGCCGCGCGAGCGCGAGATCGAGGACCTGCTCAGCCGCGCCGCCGCCGGGAAGGACACGCCAGAGAGCGATGGACCGTGAGGACCGGCGAGCAGAGATCCTGCGCGGGATCGAGAGCGTAGAGAGCAAGTTCCGCGCTGAGCGCGAGCGTCACGCGGGTATCACGGCGACGCTGCGCGCCGAGCTACACACGCTCGTTCAGGAAGGCGATGAGGCGGGCGTCAGCCTTACCTCGATGGCGAAGGCAATGAAGATCAGTCGCGGTCGGCTGAAGCGGATGATCGAGCAGCTTCAGCTAAACGCGCTCAGGCGCTGACAGCGCGAAGCAGCAACTGCTCGAAGAGCGGCCCAAGCTCGGCGCGGTCGCGCTGCGCATTGTGTCGCCATGCGTACTCGTCAACGTAGGACTGCAAGTAGCGCGGGGAGACCTTCTTGTAGGCGCCTCGCATCCCGGTCTTGAGATTCCCGAACGCGCCCTCGATCGTGTTCGTGTGTGTGTCTCCGTCTACGTAGCGGCCAGCGGAGTGATTGATGACCCTGTGATCGATGTAGTGGCGGCGCAGCGGCTTGTAAGAGCCCCAGTCGTCCGTCAGGAGGACCGATGTGGGGTCCACGTTCGCCGTGACCGCTCTACTAAGCGCGGCGCCGTGCCGCGAGGGGATGACGCGGAAGCGGAGCTTGCCGCCGCGCTCGACCATCCCGAGGATGGTCGGCTTCGATTCGCGGTGCGCGATGCCAGCCGCGCGACGCTGCTCGGGGTCCACGGTCAGATGCGTCTCGCCGTGCGGTTTGCGGGGCTTGCCGCCCCACGTGGTCTCATCGACCTCAACATCGCCCGAGAGCGGCCGTGCGTCCTCGTCGGTCATCAGCTCGGTGCGGATCTTCTTCATCATCCGGTGGGCGGTCTTGTAGGTCACGCCGATCTCGCGCTCGATCTGCTTGGCGGACACTCCGCAGCGAGTGCTCGCCATGACGTACATGACGTAGAACCACAGCTTGAGGGACACGGGGGAGCCCTCGAAGATCGTGCCCTTCATCGGGTGTATGTGCAGCCCGCACGTGTCGCACGTGTAGGCGGCGCGCGTCTTTGTGCGATGGAACTTCCGCTCGCGGTCGCACTTCGGGCAGAGCGCGTGGTGGCCGTCCGGCGCGTAGGTCTCGCGCCAGAGTCGGTCCAGGCACGCGGCGTCGTCGGGATAGCGCTCTAGGAACTCCATCAGCGAAAGGTCCGCTTCGGAGGATTTCTGGCGCTGGGGATGCTCGCGCATCTTGGGCTTTTGCAGGAGATTCGCGTCCATGTCCAACATTATACATACTTCTGCGACCTATGTGTGACCTTGCGCACACAAGCATCGTGTTGGGGCACATAACGTCCGAACAGTTGTTCGACTCGCCGAGTCGCTCCCGTGGATGGGGGCGGGCGGGGGACCCACTGCCGGACGGCACGAAAGCCGCCGGATGGGGCGAATCGGCCTGATCGCCTGAGGCCGTAACGCCCGGTTGGCACGCGTCCGGTTCGCGTGCGCGCCGCGCGTGAGCCCGACAGCTAACCCCGTAGGCAGAGACCAGGAGGTCTTGTGTTCACAGCAGTTCCCCAAGTTCCGCCTGCCGTGCCGCTGGTGCCCGTCACCATCGACGCGACGGGCTCATCGAGCATCGCGCTGCCGGCGGCGACCGCGGTGCGGGTGCGCCGCTCGAAGCTCAACGTGCTCGATGGTCACGCTTCGGTCTTCACGGGCGCCCTGCGCACGGAGAGCCACACTGCGCTCGCGCGCAGGGTGGTGTTCCTGCAGGGATATCGCGGCCACCGCTGGCGCACGCTCGCGCGCGCGAGGACCCGCGCCAACGGCCGCTTCCGGCTCTCGTTCGTGCCGCACAGGCTCGGCAGCGAGCTCGTGCGGGTGAGCTTCCCCGGCGACCCGTTCGACCGGCCGGTGCTGCGGCGCCTCGGCCGCCTGACCGTCTACCGCCTCGCGGGAGCGTCGTGGTACGGGGGCGGTGGCGGGCTCGCGTGCGGCGGCGAGCTCACCAGCAGCACGCTCGGCGTGGCCAACAAGACGCTGCCGTGCGGGACGATGGTCACGCTCCACTACGGCGGCCACACGTTGCGCGTGCCGGTCGTCGACCGCGGCCCGTATGTCGCCGGACGCGACTTCGACCTCACCGAAGCCACCAGGGCAGCGCTCGGCTTCGGCGACACGGGAGACGTGTGGAGCACCCGCTAGCCGCAGCCGGAGCCGTCCGCGCACACGCGTGGGCGGCTTCGTGCAGGCCTTGGGTTTTCGCGCCACCGTTCGTTGAATCACCGGGATGTCCGTGACGCGAGATGCCGGTAGGCCGCAGGTCTGGCTGGACACGTTGGGAGATTGGAGCTGGCCCGGCACCACGCCGGGGGCCTCCGAGATGCTGCCTCCCTCGTGGATCCCCACCCGCCCGCCGGGCGTCGAGGCGGTCGCGGGCAGCGCCGCTGCGGTCGCTGCACGGCAGCGCCGCGGCGCCTGGAGGATCCTCCTCGGCGTGCTGCTGAGCGCGATCGCAGCGCTCGCCACCGGCATCGCCGTCGAAGGGCCCGCCAGGCTCGAGCGTCTCGCGGGGCTGCGGTCGAACCCCGCGCCCGCGCCCGCGCGCTTCGCCGCGGGGCCTCCTCCGCCGCCGCTGCCCACCCTCGTCTCCCAGAGCACCGATGCTGCCGGCAGCTCGATCGACAGCGCCACCTACAGCTCGCCGGAGCTGGGGCGCAACGGCCTGTTCTACGTCTACCTGCCGCCGGGCTTCAGCACCAGCACGCGCCGCTACCCGGTGCTCTACCTGCTGCCCGGCAACAGCCAGCCCGCTGAAGCCTTCCTGCAGATCGGGGTCCAGGGCGCCCTGGACAGGCTGATCTCGAGCCACAGGATCGCGCCGATGATCGCCGTGATGATCCACGGCGGCCCGGGTGCGAACAACTGGCACAACGTCGGTCGCGCCCACTACGAGAACTACGTGCTCGAAGTCCAGCAGCTGGTCGACCGGATGCTCCCCACGATCGCCGCGCGTCCCGCGCGCGCGATCGCGGGCGACTCGATGGGCGGCTACGGGGCGATGAACATCGCGCTCGGCAACCCGTTCCGCTTCGGCGTGGTGGAGAGCTGGCTCGGCTTCTTCAACGGGCTCTCCTCCAAGCTCCGCGCCGACCGGGGCGTGTTCGAGCAGCTGGGGATGCGCGCCTACATCTACGGCGCCCAGGACGACACAATCGCCGACCCGTCCGAGAACGCGCCGTTCGCGGCGGAGCTCCGCGCCAGCGGCGTCACCGCCCACAGCGCGATCGTCCCCGGCGAACACAGCCTGCAGACCGTGGAAGCGCACCTCACGAGCATGCTCGCCTACGCCGGCCGTGCGCTCGCCTCCGAGGTGGCCGCCGCGCAGGCGGGCGCCGCCCGGGGGGCCACCGCGCCGGCGGCCAAGCTCGCCGCGGCCGGACGCCCGGCGCGCGCGCACGCTCACTCCTGAACCGGCCCCACCCTGGCCGTGCAGCCAGTATCATCGCGGTGCGACTCATCAGCGATCTGGGAGGGAAGCGATGGCCACGGTCCGCAGCGGGCTCGAGAACGTGAACGTCGGCGATCGGGAGTACTGGCTCGACGGGCCTCCGCACGAGCTGTTCAAGCAGATGCGCGGCGAGTGCCCCGTGCACTGGACCGAGAGCATCGAAGAATTCCCCGAGGAGGCCGGGTTCTGGTCGCTGACGCTCGCCGACGACGTGCACGCTGTGAGCCGCGACTGGAAGACCTACTCCTCCGAACGAGGCGGCATCACCGCAGCCGGCGTGATCCCGCTCGAGCTCACGCGCGCGATGTTCATCGGCATGGACCCGCCCAAGCACGATCGCGTCAAGGCGCTCTTCCAGGCGGGCTTCACCCCCAAGCGGATCGCCGACCACGAGGAGCGCATCAGGGTGATCGTCGATGAGGTGCTGGGCCGCCTGGACGGGCGCGAGGAGTGCGACCTGGTGGGCGACGTCGCGCAGCCCGTGGTCGCCCGCGTGATCGGCAGCTTCATGGGCATCACGCCCGAGGAAGACGCGATCTGGGCGGAGCTGATGAACGCCACGCTCGGCGGCGGCGACGAGGACCTGAACCCCGGCGGCATCGAGGCGATCATGGGCGAGCTCGTCCCGCAGATCTTCGAGCGCTGCGGCAAGCTGATCGCCGAGCGCCGCGAGCACCCGACCGACGACCTGACCAGCGTGCTCGTGCACTCCGAGGTCGACGGCGAGAAACTCGAGGAGCACGAGATCGTGATGGGCTTCTTCCTGCTGATGGCGGCGGGCAACGACAGCACGAAGGCGACCTACTGCAGCGGCATGCGGGCGCTGATGGAAGATCCCGAGCAGAAGCAGCTGCTGCTCGACGATCCCTCGCTCGTCCCCGACGCGGTCGAGGAGTCGCTGCGGATGTTCCCCGCCTTCGCGCACTTCCGCCGCACGGCGACCGAAGACACCGAGCTGAACGGCAAGCAGATCAAAGAGGGCGAGAAGATCGTGATGTGGTACGTGTCCTCCAACCGCGACGAGTCGCGCTACGAGGACCCCGACCGCTTCGACCTGCGCCGCAAAGCCGAGCACCAGGCGTTCGGCGCCGGCGGCCGCCACTTCTGCCTCGGGACCGCGCTCGCCCGCCTGGAGCTGCGGATCCTGATCGAGGAGACGCTCAAGCGCTACCCGCACGTGGAGATGGCCGCGCAGCCCACCTACGTCGAATCGCCGTTCATCAACCAGCTGAAGACGCTGCCCGTCAAGCTCGGCCCGCGCGCCGCCTGAGCAGCGCGCCCGCAGGCGGCGAGGCACCGCGCCCGGCGCTCCGGGGCGAGCGGGTGCTGCTGCGCCGGTGGCGCGCCGGCGACCTCGGCCCGCTCGCGGCGATCAACGCGGACCCGGTCGTGATGGAGCATTTCCTCGCGCCGCTCACGCGTGAGCAGAGCGCGACGCTCATCGCCCTGCAGGAGCGCTCGTTCGAGGCCCGCGGCTACGGGCTGTGGGCGCTGGAGGTCCCCGGCGAGGTGGAGCTCGGAGGCTTCGTCGGCCTCGCCGACGTCGAAGAGCGGCTGCCGTTCGCTCCCGCCGTGGAGGTCGGGTGGCGAATGGCGCGCGAGCTGTGGGGGAGGGGCCTCGCGAGCGAGGCCGCCACGCTGGCGCTCGCGTACGCGTTCACCGAGCTGGGCCTCGAGGAGGTGGTCGCGACGACCGCGTTCCCCAACGCGCGCTCGCGCGCGGTGATGGAGCGGATCGGGATGCAGCGCGACGTGCAGGGCGACTTCCTGCACCCTGCGCTGCCGCCTGGCCATCCGCTCCGCGCGCACCTGCTCTACAGGCTGCGGCGCGAGCTCTAGGTCCCACAGACGCCCGTCCCGCACGCGCGCGTTAAGGTCGGGAGCATGTGCGGGCGCTACACCAACACCACCGGACCCGAAGAGCTCAACGACCGCTTTCGCGTGCCGATCCCGACCGCCGAGGGCACGCGGCGCTACAACATCGCCCCCACCGAAGACGTCCTTGCGATCATCTCGCCGAAGGGCGAGCCGCACGCACGCCTGCTGCGCTGGGGCCTCGTGCCGTCGTGGGCGAGCGACCTCAAGGGCCCGCTGATGATCAACGCACGCGTGGAGACGGTCGCCTCCAAGCCCGCCTACCGCAAGCTGCTCCCGCGCGCCGAACGGCGCGCGCTGCAGCTCGCCGACGGCTACTACGAGTGGCTCAAACCGGAGCGCCGCGGCGAGCGGCGCCAGCCGTTCCACTTCACCGTCGACGGGGGGGTGCCGTTCGCGTTCGCCTCGCTGTGGACGCCCGCGAAGGTCGACGGCGAGTGGATCGCGAGCGTGACGCTGATCACGTGCGACTCCGCGCCGAACAGGGTCGCAGCCCACATCCACGACCGCATGCCCGTGATCCTCGCCGATCGCGACGCCCAGCTCGCGTGGCTGGATCCGTCGGTCGGCGCCGAGGAAGCGCTCGCCCTGTGCGGTGCCCTGCCCGAAGACAGGCTCTCCGCGAAAGCGGCCAACCCCGAGGTCAACGGCGTGATCGACGTGACCGAGGGCCCGGGCCTGCTGAGCGCGCCCGCAACGCAGCTGCAGCTCTGAGGCGGCCGCGGCTCGAGGGTCGTCGCCTAGGCGCGGGCGGCGCCGGTCAGCCAGCGGCGCGGGTTCTCGACGAACACCTCGTTGAACGCCGCATCGTCCAACACACCCTGGCGGCGGAGCTCGGGGAGGACCTCCTCGAAGACGAGCGTCATCGACCAGTTGCGGATCGCGCCGCTGGCCTCGAAGCTCTCCTCGGCCTCGGGAGGGAACCAGTCGATCGACGCGCAGAAGTCCTGCGAGATCATCATGCGCGAGGCGTGGCCGCGACGGAGCAGCTCCGCGGCGGTCGCGTTGCGCCGGTCGATCGGCAGGAACATCTCGAGGCCATAGCGATCGAGACCCACGTACACGCCGCGGTCGATCAGCGCCTCGATGTAGGAGACGTCGTCGGTGTCGCCGCAGTGGGCGATCTGCACGCGCGCGAGGTCGACGCCCTCCTCCTCGAAGATCTCGACCTGGCGCGGGCCGGTGCCGACCGCGGGCATCGAGTGGGCCATGATCGGCGCCCCCGTCGCGATGCTCGCGCGGGCGACCGCGCGATGGATCTTCTCGACGTTGTCCGTCACACCCGCAGCGTCGGCGGCGCACTTCAGGAAGGCCGCGCGGATGTCGGTTCCCTGGCAGCCGACTTCGATGTCCTCGACGAAGTGATCGGCCATCGTGTCGATGTCGCGGTTCTCGAAGTAGTGGGGCAGGTAGTCGTAGCTGTAGATCCCCGTGCACGCGACGATCCGCACGCCGGTCTCCTCGGCCACCCGCCTCATGAAGCGCACATCGCGCCCGCCGAACATCGCGGTGGGGTCGACGATCGTCCGCACCCCGTGCTCCGCTGCCGCCCGCACGTGCAGCAGCGCCGCGTCGAGCTCGAGCTGCACGTCGTAGCGCGAGGGGAACTCCTCCGCGACCGCCTCGTCGCGGAAGCGCACGTGCTCGTGGGCGAGGACGAGCCCCAGCTCGGCCTCGTCGATCGGGCCCTGCACCGTCTGCACCTCGGCCATTCGGTCTCCTCCTCTAGCGCAGGGGCTCGCCCCAGGTCGTCTGGTCTCGGATCTGCGCCTTCAGCAGCTTCCCGCCGGGGTTGCGGGGGAGCGGCTCCTCGCGCAGCGCCACGTACTGGGGGACCTTGAAGTCCGCGAGGTTCGCGCGGCAATGGGCGATGATCGCCTGCACGTCCGGCTCGGCGCCCGCTGCGGGCACGATCACAGCGCCCACCTTCTCGCCCATCATCTCATCGGGCACCGCCACGACCGCCGCCTCGCCGACGCCCGGCGCCCCGGCGAGCGCGTTTTCGACCTCGATCGAGTACACGTTCTCGCCGCCGCGGTTGATCATGTCCTTCTTGCGGTCGACGATGTAGAGGAGCCCGTCGTCGTCGATCCGGGCCAGGTCGCCCGTGTGCAGCCAGCCGTCCACGAACGTCTCCGCGGTGGCCTCGGGCTTGTTCCAGTAGCCCGCCACCACGTTCGACCCGCGCACGAGAAGCTCGCCCACCCCGGTCTCCGGGTCGGGGTCGTCCACGGCGATGTCCACGACCGGCATCGCGAACCCGACCGAGTCTGCGTGGTCGGCGGCCTCCTCGTGGGGGAGGAAGGACGTCAGCGAGGAGGTCTCCGTGAGCCCGAACCCGTTGCCCACGCGCGCCGCAGGGAACGCCTCCTTGATCTCGTGCACGAGGCTCTCCGAGATCGGCGCGCCGCCGTAGGAGACCCACCGCACCCGGCTGACGTCGAGGTCGGGGAACTTCGGGTGGCGCAGGACGGCGTGGTAGATCGCCGGCACCGAGACGAGCTGGTTGACGCCGTGCTCGCCCACCGCCGTGAAGAAGCCGTCGATGTCGAGCGGCCCCGACAGGATCTCCACGCGTCCGCCGAGTTCGAGCCCCGGGATCAGCTGGCTGTTGCACCCGGTCACGTGGAACAGCGGCACCGACACGAGCGTCGACATCCCGGGGCCCTCAGCGCGATCCATCGACAGGCACCGGAACGCGTTCTCGCTGTTGGTGAGGAAGTTTCCGTGCGTTGTCATCGCTCCCTTGGGGAAGCCCGTGGTCCCGCTCGTGTAGAAGATCGCCGCGAGGTCGCGGGGCTCGAGATCCTCCACCGCCGCCGGTGAGCCATCGGGGAGCGCCGTGCCGTCGCGGAAGGTGTACTTCGCCTGGGAGTCCTCGACCACGTAGGCGGCCTCGTCGTCGGTGAAGCGCGTGTTCACGGGGACGACGACCCCGCCGAGGAGCTGCACGCCGAAGAACGCGAGCACCCAGTCGATCCCGTTCGCCATCCGGATCGCCACCCGGTCGCCGCGCTGCACGCCGAGCCCGCGCAGGCCCCCCGCGACCCGCGCGGAGCGCTCCCAGACGTCGCCGTAGGTCAGCGCGGGGCCGCCCACCTCCAGCACCGCACGCGAGTCGCGTTCGCGCTCCACGCTCGTGCGCAGCATCTCCACGAGCGAGGCGGGGCGGCCCGCGTAGTAGGCGACGCCGTCGCTGTCACGCTCGACGCCGGTGTTGTCGAAGGGGTTACGACCCCTCGGGTGCGGCTCGACCATCCTGACCTCACTCTCCCTCGATTGGCCCGCAGCCTATCCCTCGCACGCGCCGCGGGCGGCCAGCAGCGGGCCGGCCGGGTCAGTCGGAGAAGTGCTTGCCCGCCATCTGCTCGATCGTGCCCATCGTGCGGATCGTCATCGGCCCGAGTGTCCGCTCGAGCGCCTTGAGGTCGAGCTCGGACTGGCTCATCGGCCCCTCGGGCAGCCAGTAGAGCTCGCGCGCGCTGATCGCGAGCCGGTCCTGTTCGGTGGCGTGGGCGAGCGCCTGCTCGTGGGCGTCGGGGCCGGGGTCGCGCGCGAGCAGCGCCACCTGGAGTTTGCCCTCGCAGCCTTCGAGCACCGATGCGGGAAACGGCTGCTGCGCCGCGATCGCGCGCACCTCCTCGGCGCTGCGCAGGAACGTCGGCACCGCGTAGCCGAGCGACTTCGCGAGGCCCGCCTCGATCTGCGCCACGAGACCGTCCGGGGGCTCGCTGCGCGCCTCGAATGCCACGTTGCCGCTCGCGCGGAACGTGCGCACCTGCTTGAAGCCGAGCGCCTCGAAGGCCGCGGCCAGCTCCTCGTTGGTGATCCGGCGGCGGCCCAGGTTCATGCCGCGCAGGAAGGCTGCGTGTTCCCCCATCTCAGACGACGCTACCGGGCGCCACGGCGTTGCCGGACGGCTCTGCTAGGCGGGCGCGGACGCGCCCACACGGTCCGCGAGGATCCCCGCGAGCTGCGCGCGGTGGCGCTTGCCGCCGCCGAGCAGCGCCGCGTCGAGCTGCGCGCGCTTGTACAGCCAGTGGACGTCGGCCTCCCACGTGAAGCCGATGCCGCCGTGCGCCTGGATCGCGCTCGCGGTCACCTCGCGCCCCGCGTCCGAGCAGGCCGCCTTCGCCATCGCGGCCGCTTCTGCGAGCAGCGACGGTTCGGAGTCGGCCGCCCATGCGGCGAAGGCCGCCGCCGACCGTGCCTTCTCGGTGTCGAGCAGCATCTGCGCACAGCGATGCGAGACGGCCTGGTAGCTGCCCACGGGCACGCCGAACTGCTTGCGGTCCTTGACGTAGGCGACGGTCATCTCGAGCGTCCTGCTGCACACGCCCACGAGCTCCGAGCTGATCGCGACCAGCGCGTGGCCGAGGCCGACGCAGGCATCGCCCCCGAGCGCCTCGCCCGCCTCGCCGAAGCTCACGCGGGCCGCCGAGCGCGTGGGGTCCACCGACGCCAGCGGCGCGACCTCCGCGTCGGAGGCGGCGCACACCCGGGCGCTGCCGTCGTCCTCCACGAGCACGATCACGCCCGCCTCGGCGCCGCCGATCACGAGGTCGCTGGAGCCGTCGCTGCCGCTCGCGAGCGCGCCCACGGTCTCGCCGGAGGCGAGGTCCGGGAGCCAGCGCGCGCGCTGCTCATCGCTGCCGCCGTGCTGGATCAGCGCAGCTGCGAGCGCCGTCGGGAGCAGCGGCACCGGCGCGAGCGAGCGCCCCAGCTCCTCGCACAGGATCGACAGCTCGATCGTTCCGAGGCCCTGCCCGCCGTGCTCCTCGGCGATCGCGATCCCCGGCCAGCCGAGCTCGCACAGCTCGCGCCACAGCGCGTCGTCGGTGCGGCCCGCCTCGGCGAGCTCGCGCACGCGTTCGGGCTTTGCGCGCTCGGCGAGCAGGTCGCGGGCGGTGCGCTGGATGTCGCGCTGGTCGTCGGTGTAGCCGAAGTCCATCGCTACGCGGCGGCCTTCAGGCGCGGAAGCCCGAGCACGCGCTCGGCGACGATGTTCTTGAGCACCTCGGTCGTGCCGCCCTCGATCGTGTTCCCGCGCGCGCGCAGGAACTCGTAGCTCCAGTCGGTCCCCGCGGTGAGCGCCTCGGGCCCGACGATGTCGACCGCCAGTTCGGTGAGCCGCTGGTTGGTGTCCGACCACAGCCACTTCACGAGCGAGCCCTCGGGGCCCGGCTGGCCATAGCGTTCGGCGTCGGTCAGCCCCTTCCACGCGAGCAGCCGCAGCGTTTCGCAGCGGATGTGGAGCTCCGCGAGCGCGTCGCCGTACAGCGGGTCCTCCAGCAGGCCCCGCTCGGCCGCTGTCTGGATCGTGTCGTCGAGCAGCTGGCGCAGGCGGATCTGCAGGGCGAAGCCGAGGCCCGCGCGCTCGTTCATGAGCGTCGTGAGCGCGACCTTCCAGCCGTTGCCCACGCCGCCCACGACGTTCGCGTCGGGCACGCGCGCCTCCTCGATGAAGAGCTCGTTGAACTCGGCCTCGCCGGTGATCTGGCGCAGCGGGCGCACCTGCACGGCGTCCTGCTCCATGTCCATCAGGAAGTACGTGAGGCCCTTGTGCTTGGGCACGTCGGCGTCGGTGCGCGCGACGAGCATGCACCACTTCGCGAACTGCGCGCCGCTCGTCCACACCTTCTGGCCCGTCACGACCCACTCGTCGCCGTCCTTGACCGCGCGCGTTTTCAGCGCGGCGAGGTCCGAGCCGGCGTCGGGCTCGGAGAAGCCCTGGCACCAGATCTCCTCGGCAGAGAGGATCGGGGGGAGATAGCGCTCCTTCTGCTCGTCGGTCCCCCACACCATCAGCGTGGGCCCGCCGAGCAGGAGGCCGAGCGTGTTGGCCGAGAACGGCACGCGCGCGCGGCCGATCTCCTCGAAGTAGATCGCCGATTCGACCGGCTTGACGCCGCGCCCGCCGTACTCGGTGGGCCAGCTCGGCGCCGCCCAGCCGCCGTCGTAGAGGCGCCGCTGCCAGTCCCGCCGCCACACGAACTCGTCGTGCTCGTCACCGCTCGTCGGCTTCGCCTCCGGCGGGTTCTCGGCGAGCCACGCGCGCAGCTCGTCGCGGAACGCGGTCTGCTCGGGTGTGAACGTCAGGTCCATGCTCTCAGCCTACTCAAGGCGCGCCGGCGGTCGTTGTCACGTCGGCCCCATCGCCCCCTCGGACGGGAGCCGGGCCGCGACCGCGGATGCGGCGCGATCGCGGCGGCGGCACGAGCGCGGGGGCGCTCACGTTCGGGGCGCGTACCGGTGGTGGAGCATCAGCGCGTTGCCGTCGGGGTCCTTGAAGAACGACATGAAGCAGACGCCGGTGTCGAACGTGTCGCCTTCGAACTCCACGCCCCGCTCGGCCAGGGTCGCCCGCGCGGACTCCATGTCCTCGACGTGCAGCGCGATCGCATTGGCGTTGGTGTGGAACTCGCCGCCGAACGACTTCGGGTTGTAGAGGCTGAGCGTGAGGTTGCCCGTCTCGAACTCCGCGTAGTTGCGCTCGGGGACGTGCGCGGAGATCGGCAGCCCCAGGGCGCCGCCGTAGAACTCCACGGATCGCGCCAGGTCGCGCGTGGCGAGCCCGGCGAAGTCGGCTCTCGTGATCAGCGTGTCGGTGCCTGCCATCTGCTGCCTCCGGTCTCGTGCCTGTCTGATGGCCCGATGATAGGCCCGCGCGCCGGTCCGGAGCC
>JAICYC010000015.1 GCA_025934395.1 Solirubrobacteraceae bacterium
AGACGATGCTCAACAACACCCAGCCGCTGGTGGTCGGCCAGAGCACCGCGACCGCCTACCTGAAGGGAACCGTGCAGGAGGTCGCGCTCTACAACACAGCCCTCACCGCGACCCAGATCACCGAACACTACGGCGCCGGGGCAAAGAGCCAGGATCCGCTGCTCGCTGCGGTCGGCGACATCGCATGCGCCCCCGGCGACACCACTCACGCGTGCAAACAGCTCGCTACGGCAAACCTGGTCGCCACGCAGCATCCGAGCGCGGTCGCCCTGCTCGGCGACAACCAGTATGAAAGCGGCCTGCTCAGCGAGTACATGGGGGCGGGGGCCTACAACGAAACGTGGGGCCGGTTCAACCCGTTCGTGCATCCGACGCCGGGCAACCACGAGTACGCCTCGTCTCCGACGGCGGCCGGCTACTTCGAATACTTTGGAACGGCCGCCGGCCCTCCCGGTCGCGGGTACTACTCGTATGAGCTCGGCGGCTGGCATCTGATCGCATTGGACTCGTCGTGTACGGATGCCGGATGCACGAACCGCGACTTCGACGGCACCACCAGCTCCGCGCAGCTGACCTGGCTGCAGAACGACCTGGCAGCCCATCCCAACCAGTGCATCCTCGCTTACTGGCACCATCCCCGTTTCACCTCGGGGTTCGTCGGCAACAGTCCGGCTGTGGGCTCCCTGTGGGAAGCGCTGTATGCGGCGCATGCAGACATCGTGCTCAACGGACACGCCCACGACTACGAGCGCTACGCCCAGCAGGATCCCTCTCAGCACGCGACCAGCGAAGGGATCCGCGAGTTCGTCGTCGGCACGGGTGGCGAGTCTCTCGTCTCACTCGCGACCGTCCAACCCAACCTCGAAGCGGTCGACAACACCCACTTCGGGGTGCTCTTCCTGACGCTTCACCCCAGCAGCTACGAATGGTCCTTCCGCGGGACCGAAGGCGGCGTCCTGGACAGCGGCTCGACGCACTGCCACGCTGCGAGCGGCGGGGGCGCGGCGGCTGTTCGTCTCTCGCCCCTTCGCGCCACCGCTCAGGGCAACGAAGCCCAGCTGCCTGCGGTGACCGCCGCAAGCCAGCTCGTGCCGTCCTCCTCACCGGACGATCAACCGCTCGACTTCGCCGTGCGGCCGACCGGCCGCACGGCGGCCGACGCCGCCAGCATCCCGCTCGACGTGCACTGCTCCCGCGGGTGTGAGGTGGGGGTCACGGTGAGCGTGCGGCGCGGGCCTCGAATCAAGACGGTGCTCCGCTTCGACGAGACCGCCACCGAGCGGCCCGACTTCCGTATCGCCCTGCACCTGCCGCGAAAACTTGCGCGCCTCCTGTCCGACGTCCCACTGATCGCCACGTTCCACGCGGTCGACACGGCCGGCGAACAGCGCACGCTGACGAGAACACTGGCGCCCCCAAGCCGATGACACCGCCCGTGATACCCGTAGATGCCCCGGGCGGCGAGCACGTCGCGGCCCGCTGGCTCCCTAGATTCGCCGTGAGACCTGGGAGCCGAGTGGCCACAGGCGGCTCGCAGATCATTGTGCTCGACCCGCTCGCCGATCGCCGCTGGGACGAGTTCGTCTGCTCCCACCCATCGTCCAGCATCTACCACCTCGCTGACTGGAGCGCGATCCTCCGATCGGCTTACGGGTTCACGCCGTGTGGCGTGGCGCTCGAGTCCGACGGGCGCATCGTGGGCGTGCTGCCGATGATGAGCTCTTTGGGTGTCGTCACCCGCCGGCGGCTGCGGGCGCTGCCGGCGGTCGGCTCCGTCGACCCGCTCGCGAACACGGCCGAGGGCCGGCGCGCGCTGCTCTCGGCGGCCTGCGACCTCGCGCTCGAGTCCGGTGCTCGCTCGTTCACGCTCACCGCCCGCAGCGCCGATCTGGAGGGCCTCGAACCTCGGCTCGCCGTGGGTCGTCGCTTCGCGACCTTCATCGCCCCGCTCGGCGACGATCCTGAACGCCTGCGGGCCGGCTGGAAGAAGAGCGCCAACAACCTCTGGCGTGGTCTGCGCAAGTCCGAACAGGCGGGCGTGACCGTGCGCGAGGGCAGCTCCGAGCGCGACCTCAGGCGTTTTTACGCCATGTACTGCGCGACGATGCGCCACCACCGGTCACTGCCGCGCAGCTACAGGATGTTCTCGCACACGCGCCGCGCGCTCTCGGAGAAGGGCCTGTATCGCCTGCTGCTCGCCGAACACGACGGCGCGGTCGTGGCGGGCGGGGTGTTCTGCACCTGGCAGGGCACCGTCGATCTGATGTTCAACGCGAGCTCCCAAGCCCACCTGGCGCTGCGCCCGAACCACGCGATCTACTGGAACGCCATCTGCTGGGCCATCGAGAACGGCTGCCGCCATTACAACATGGGAGAGGCGCCGGTGGACGGCTCCCTCGGGCGTTTCAAGGCTCAGTGGGGCGGCGAGCCGGCCGCGCGATTCCGGTACGAGTTCACGCCCGGCGGGAGCAGCAACGCCGCCCAGGCGCTGCGCCGCACGAGCAACCAACTCGAGGCGCGGCGCGAGAGCACGCTGTCACGCGTCTGGGGTCGTACGCCGCTGCCGGCGACGCGCGCGGCGGGTCAGCTCGTCTATCGCTTCTTCTGAGCGCCGCCCACCGGGAAAGCGGCCTCGCACTACGCCTTGCGGCGCGCGACGTAGTGCAGCTCGGGGCAGCTCGCGCCCGCTTCGCCCTCGGCGACGAGCGCGCCGGCGAGGTCGCGGCACTCGAGCAGCTGCAAGCCGCGTTCGTCGAGCTGGCGCTCCTGCTCGTCGCGTGAGATGTAGTAGTGAAGCAGCGAGAAGTCGTGCGCCTCGTCGTTGACGATCGCGTAGCCCTCGGCGCCCTGCTCCATGCGGCGCAGGCGGCGGCGGTTGCCGAGACGCGTCAGGAGCGCCCGCGGGCTGCCGTGCGCCGGCGATCCCACCAGCAGCCGCAACAGCATCCGCGCGCGAGCCCGGGGGGTCCTGACGTAGCAGCGGTTGTGCGAGGACATGATCAGGATGCCGTCCTTCGCAAGAAGGTTGCGGATTTCCTCGAGGACGCGTCTGCGCTGCTCGTCGCCGAGGACGTCGAGCACGTTGAACCCGGCGACCACGGCGTCGTAGGGCCCTCCGCCGATCGCTCCCAGCTCCCGCAGGTCGCCGACCGTGAACCGCACCTTCGGATAGGTGCGCGCGCAGTATTCGATCATCGACCGGGAGATGTCGATCCCGCAGACGTCGTTCGAGATCTCTCCCAGATGACCCGTGATCCGGCCGGCCCCGCAACCGAGCTCCAGCACCCGCCCCGCGAGCGGACCGCGGTGAGCTTCGAGCAGGATCTGCTCGACGGGCCGCAGGCTCCGGCTGGCGTACAGCTCGACCGCTTCGCCACGCGCCCATTGCTCCGCGTTCGGCTCGGCGACACCCCATGCGCCAGCTATGTTTATCGGCGTGCCGTCGGACATCTCGGTAGGCGTCATCGTAGCCGCGCGGTCGCCGCGCCGACCGCCCCTGTGACCGGTCGCGAGGGCTGGTCCACCGGCACCTGCGGAGCCGCGGAATGACTCGCGGGCACCCGCGCGCGGTCTACCTGGGCGGGGACGACGGCGGAGACAGGTCCGTCTTCGGCGTCTTCCATCCCGCCGCCCCCGGCGGGCGCACCGGCGTGGTCATGTGTCCGCCATTCGGGTGGGACGACACCTGCTCCTACCGCAGCCGCCGCGACTGGGCCGAGGCACTGGCCGAGGCCGGCATGGCGACGATCCGGATCGACTTCCCCGGCACCGGCGACAGCGCCGGCTCGCCCGATGACGGCCCGCTGGCGACGCGGTGGACCGGCGCCGTGCTCAGCGCGGTCGAGAGTCTGCAGGCGCTGAGCGGCTGCGTGGAGATCGCCGCGGTGGGGATCGGCCTCGGCGGCCTCATGCTCGTGCAGGCCGCCGCGGAGGGCGCCCCGCTGCGCGATCTCGTGCTCTGGGCGGTGCCCGCCTCGGGCCGGACGCTCGTGCGCGAGCTGCGGGTGTTCGCAAGTCTCGAGGAATCCGGCCCCGCCCCTGACCCCGCGACCGATGCCGACCCCCTACCGGAGGGATCGGTGTGGGCGGGCGGGTTCCTGCTGCGCGCCGACACCGCGAGCGAGCTCGAAGCCCTCGACCTCACGCGCCTGGACCTCACCGGAACGTCCATCCGGCGCGTACTCCTGCTCGGGCGGGACGGGATCAGCGTCGACTCGCGGCTGCGGTCGCACCTGCTCGCGAGCGGGTTCGAGGTCGACGTCTCGCCGGGGGAGGGCTATGGGGCGATGATGGCCAAGCCCCACTATTCCCGCACACCCACCGAGGTGGTCGTCGCCGTGAGCGAATGGCTGGGCCCGGGGGCTGCGGCCGCGCCTGGAGGGAAGGCAGGACCCGGGGCCGCCCAGGCCAACGGCGCCGCTGTGGGTCCGCCGGCTCGGACGCCGATCTCGCAGAACGTGTACCCGGGCCACGAGGCCATGCTGGTGGCGGGCGGCGCCGTTCGCGAGCGCGCGCTGGCGATCGAGCAGCCGTTCGGAGAGCTGTTCGGGATCCTCGCCGAACCCACGAGCGCACCCGTCGCCGAGATCTGCGCGATCCTCCTGAACGCCGGCGCGATCAGGAGGATCGGCCCGAACCGCACGTGGGTCGAGGCCGCCCGCCGCTGGGCCGCGTGCGGCGTCCGCACGCTGCGTCTCGACCTCGAGGGAATCGGCGACGCCGACGGCGACGCGGAACGCTTCAGCGAGCTGGCAGAGCTGTACACGCCGCGCATGACCGCCCAGGTCGGAGCGGCGCTCGGCGCCCTCGCGGAGGGCGGGCTCGCGCACAGCTTCGTGCTGGGCGGCCTCTGCTCCGGCGCATATTGGGCCTTCCACGCCACGCACGCAGACGAGCGTGTACGCGCCGCTTTCCTGCTCAACCCCCAGGCGCTCGTGTGGGATCCGTCCCTGGAGACCGCGCGCGAGCTGCGCAAGGGCATGCGCGGCTCCTCCATGCGCCGCATCCTCAGCGGCGAGGTGCCGATCGAGCGCCTCGTCAGCTTCGCCTCTCAGGCGCCGCGCGCGCTGCCGCGCCGTCTGCTCAAGCGGCGCGGCGATCGCGCGGTGCTGTTCGACGCTCTCGCCACCATGGCCGAGCGCGACCAGCACGTGACGTTCCTCTTCTCGGGCAAGGAGCCGCTGCTGGAAGAGCTGCAGCGCGACGGTTCGGCCGAGATGCTCATGGCCATGCCGAACGTGGCCTGGGAGGCGCTCCCGGGTGAGATCCACACGCTGCGGCCACGGGAGGCGCAGAGACGGGCCCATGAGGCACTGGACAGGGCCTTGCAGGCGGTGCTTGCGGGAACGCACGCCGGCCACGCGGTGCGCTGAGGCCGACGTAGCGCGCCGGCCGGCCGGCTAGCTGCGTCGTCCGCGCTCGACGAGCAGCTCTTCGTATAGCGCTTCGAGCCTGCGGACCTGCACGTCGACCTCGAACTCGGCGCGGCGGCGCTCTCGCGCGGCCAACCCCATCGCCCGGGCGGACTCCGGGTCCCCCAGCAGCTGCTCGATGGCGGCCGCCATCGCCGCCGGATCGCGGCGAGGGACGAGGAGTCCGTGGATCCCCGACTCGATGAGGTCCGGAACGCCTCCCACGGCGGTGGACACGATCGGCACAGCCGCCTCCATGTACTCCATCACGGCCAAGGGGCTCCCCTCGAAGTCCGAGCTGCAGACGGCCACATCCAGCGCGGCCAGCACGTCGCTGACGTCGGCTCGATCGCCGAGGAATCGGACAGAACCTCCGACGCCGAGCTCGGCGGCGCGGCGCTCGAGCGCGGCGCGCTCAGGCCCGCCGCCGACGATCAACACGGTTGCGTCGGGCCGCTTGGCAACGAGTATGACGGCTGCCTCGAGGAGCACCTCCTGCGCCTTCTGGGGCCTCAGGACCGCGACCGCGCCCACCACGGGCGCCGTAGGCGTGATCCCCAGCTCGGCTCTCACGTCCTTCCCCGTCGGCGCGGCGATGTCGGTCACCCCGTTGGGTATGAACAAGGTGCGTTCCGGGTCGATCCCCTCGACCTCGGTCATCCTGCGCTGATCCTCGCGCGAGACCGCGATGAAACGGTCGGCGCAGCGGGCGATCACCTCGCGGTCCACAAACCTCCGCAGCGGCTGTCCTTCATAGGACCAGGTGTGCTCGTGGGCGATTACGACCGGGGTCCCCACCGCGCGGGCGACGACGCTTCCCCACACGTTCGAGCCGAACTTGTGGGAGTGGACGACGTCGATCCGGTGGCTGCGCAGGAAGCGCGCGAGACGCAGCCAGGGAACGACCTCGAGTTTGCGTCTGCGGCGCAAGCCCAGCACAGGCACATGGCTCCGATCCATGACCATCTGGGCGCGCAGGCCCGACTCGTCGAGGCGCTGCGGCGGGTCGCGCGGGTGACGGCTGACGCAGAGCGTGGCCTCGAAGCGCTCCGGATCCAAGCGTGTGGTTATCAGGACGGCCAGACGCTCGGCGCCGCCCGCGAGCGTGAGGTAGTCGACGAGCGTGACCACGCGAATGCGGGGCGTGAGGGCTCCTCTTGCGCTCATGTGCATCGGAGCGCGGGCGCGGTCGTCATTCGTCTGAGAGCCTGCGCGAGATGGCGAGGGCCCGATCGCCGTCAGATCCGATCCTGCAGATCATCATCCCGCGTCGCCGAGGTCCAGCAGGACGATGTGGGGCCGTCCAGACGCCGCATCGATCTGGCGCTGTTCGTCGTGATCCCTCGCACTCACGAGCACGTGCGATGCTGTCGTCGGTGTCGGTCATCTGTCGATAACCACGCCGCGGTGAGCCCGCTCGATGCGAGGGAGAGCAGCCTCGACGCGGGACCTCAGGCGCGGCGCGGCGCCGAGTGTAGCGAACACCCAGGGGTCCGACACGCGGATGAGCGTGCGACATGGAGCGCAGGATGTTCGGCCCGGCCCGCGGAATCCGGGCGTCCGCGCGTTCACCCGCCGTCAACTGTCAAGAAGATCTGGATAGGGTTCGAGCCCGTGATCGCAGGGGCGCGAGCGCAGCCGCCATGGACCACGGGGGCGGCGGGGTGAGCGAGCGAACCGCGATCGAAGTGACGCTCGACGGCCCGCCCACGCCCGCGTGGCAGGCACGCGCGCTGAGCGGGCTGCGGGAGTCCGAGAACCTCGAGGTGGCCGCCGTGCGGCTGCTCGGCGCTCGCCGCAGGCGGCCTCTGCGGGCGCTCACACGCGCCGTGGAATGTCACGTGTTCCGCATCGCCGATCCATTGGTCCCCGTCGCGGTGGACCCGGCCGAGGCCACGGGCGCCCAGCCTTCAGCGGTCCTCTGGCTCTCTGAGCGCCCGCCGCCCGCATGCGATGACCGCGAGCTGCTGCGGCTCCGCCACAACGGCGCGCCCGGCACCAGCGCCGACGCGTTCGCGCGCGCGGCCTTGTGCACGACCGCCGTCGTCGAGACGGAGCTGCTCGCCGTGCGGGGCACGGACACCTTCTGCATCGCGCGTACGGTTTCGGGCGTTCGCGCGTACTCGCCGACGCTGAGCCACGCGCTCGCGCTGTGGAAGCTTGCTGCACTCGTGCCTCGCGAGCTCGGGCGCGCCGAGCTGTCTCCGGCGCCCGCGGACCCCGACCGCGAGTCCCCGAGCTCGCCCTCGCCGCGTCGAATGTTCCTGAGACTGGTCGCCGCGATCTGTCGGGTCGCTGTTGTCAGGACGCTGTACCGGCGCTCGTGGCGGATCCGCGTGCGGGCCCGCGCCGACGTTCCCACGCAGGGATGGGAGCACCGCGAGAAGCTCGTGGACTGGGGCGACGCGGAGTTGTACGCCGACCCGTTCCTGATCGAGCACGACGGTCGGCACCACCTGTTCTGCGAGGAGGTGCGCGCACGCGCCCCCGGCATGATCTCGCACACCGAGCTGGCCCGTGACGGCTCTCCGGCACGACCACCGCGCTGCGTCATGCGCGCGCCGCACCATCTGTCCTACCCCTTCGTCTTCGCTCACGAGGGCGACATTTTCATGATCCCGGAGACCGTCGCCCTGCGACGCCTGGAGCTCTATCGCGCGGTCGATTTCCCGACGCGCTGGGAGCGCGAGGCCGTGCTCCTCGACGACCTCACGATCGCGGACGCGACGATCGTCGCCCACGACGGGCGTCTCTGGTTGTTCGCCTCCGTCGCCGCCCCGAACGCGAGCCTCCTCGACGAGCTGCACGTCTACTGGGCGAGCGAACCGGCCGGCCCGTGGCAGCCCCACGCGCGCAATCCGGTCGTCTCGGACGTGCGGTGCGCGCGCCCGGCGGGCGCGATCCAGCGCTGGGACGGCCGTCTCGTTCGGCCCGGGCAGGACGGGAGCCGCCGCTACGGGGGGGCGATCACCTTCCGGGAAATCGAGCGCCTGACGACGACCGAATACGCAGAGCGCGAGATCGATCGGATCGACCCCGACGCCGTGGTCGACGCCCGCGCGACCCACAGCTACGCCTCGGACGTGCGCTTCGAGGCCATCGACCTGCGCCGGCGGGAGCTGCGCCTGCGAAGGCGCCGCTCCTCCCGCAGATGAGTGCCGGCAGACCGGTCTTCAGGCCGTCGCGATGAACTCCGCCACGCGCCGCGTCTCGGCCTCGAGCGTGTGCTCCCGAACCCGCCGCACGCCCGCCACGACGAGCTCGCGGCGCAGCTGCTCATCCGCGGCCAGGCGCTCGACCGCGTCCACCGCCGCAGCCGCGTCCCCCGGCGGAACCAGCAGCGCTGCGTCTCGGACAGCGCTCGCCACGCCTCCGACGTCTGTCGCGACGACGGGGAGCCCGGCCGCGAAGGCCTCCAGCAGCACCTGGGGGACGCCCTCGGTCCAGGAGACGTGCAGGAATGCATCGGCGGCCGCATAGAGCTCCGGCAGCTCGCCGTCGATCGGCAGGTAGCCGTGAAGCGCCACCGCGCCCGCCAGGCCGCGCTCGCCGATCCGCCGTTCGAGCTCGCCGCGCATCGGCCCGTCGCCGACGACCTCGAGCCGCCAGGCGCTGTCGTGGGAGCGCAGCTCCGCGACGATGTCGAGAAGCAGCAGCGGGTTCTTCTCGCGATCGAGGCGCCCGACGCTGAGGAGCCTCCGCACAGGTCGTGACGCCGCCGCGAGCGCAGCGGCTTCGTCGACGACCGCGGCGTCGGGGACAAGCGAGACCATGATCTCCAGCAGGCGCGGCGAGCGCGCGTAGTTGGCCGCCAGATCTGCGCCGACCACGACAACCGGCAGCCGCCGCGCGAGCCGTCTGAAGGAGCGCTCGAGCGCGTCGGCAGCGGCCGCCATCCAGCGCGATCCCGGGTGGCGCGAGCGCACGTAGAGCGGCAGATCCTGGCGGACCCCGAGCACGACGCGTCGCCGCCGCATGAGCGCGAGCGCCGCGAAGCCGAACGCGTGCAGATAAGGGCCCAGGAGCCACACCACGTCGACGTCGTCGAGCAGCCGCCAGAACCGCGACGCCGAGCGTCCGAGCGATCGCACCACATCCAGCGGGCGGGTCAGGCTCGCGTAGTACGGAAGCCCCACGAACTCGACGTCGGCGCCGAGCGGGTAGTGGGAGCGCCCGGGGGTCGGCTCCAGACGGCCGACCAGCACGAGCCGCTCAACGAGTGGGCGCAGGCCCGTCATGAAGCGCACGAACGCGCGCTCGCCGGTGACGCCCTCCGCGTCGCGCCTGTAGGTGTAATCGGTGTAGACCGCCAGTCGCACGCCGCTCAGCCCGCCTCGGGGCCGGCGAGGCTGGGCGCGTCTATCGGCCCTGCGTAGGGAGACTGCCGCTCGCCCGTCCCGGCGAGGCTGGGCGCGTCTATCGGCCCTGCGTAGGGAGGGGGCCGCTCGCCCGTCACGAGCGTCCGCAGCGCGCGCCAGGGAATGCCCCAGCGGCGACAGCCCTCCAGGAAGCCCACGCCGTGGCCGGCGTGCATCGTGATCAGCACCGCGGGCACGAGCGGATCCACGCGACCGCCGCGTGCGGCGGCGCGCGCGCTGTGGGCCAGCGCGCCGGCGTATGCGAGGACCCCGAGACGCGCGAGGCGGCGCGCCCACCGGGGCCCGATGACGGCTGCGAGGACGTCTAGCAGCAGCAGGGGCGGCAGCAACGCGGAGCGCCGCAGGCTGCTGGGATGCCGGCGGGCCGTCTTCACGCGGTAGGAGCCATAGGCGCGGTACTGGCGCCAGAGCGCGCGTATGGAGTCGCGCGGGATGTAGCCCGCGGCCATCACGGGCACGCAGACGATCCGCTCGCCAGCGTCGAGGAACCGCGCCGCGAGCTCGGAGTCCTGATTGCGGGGCCAGCCCTCATCCCATCCGCCGTGCGCGAGCAGGTCCCGGCGTCTCCACACGCCGCAGAACACGCCGGTATCGAGCTCGTACTCGTGCTCGAACGGGTCCGCACCCTGCGGCAGGCCGCCGCCGGGATCGCTCGCAGGCTCGGCCCACCGTTTCGAGGCCCCACGGCCGAGCCAGGTGTCGAGCGCCGCCACGACCGCGGCGGAGACGCGCCCGCGAGCGATCGGTACCTGCGGGCCCGCCACCCACGCAGCGCCGTCTCGCTGCAGCCGTTCGACACCGGTCCGCAGGTAGCCGCGGGGATACAGCGAGTGCGCGTCCATGCGGGCGATGTAGCGTCCGCGCGCCGCGCGCAAGCACACATTGAGCCCGCTGGCCGTCCCGCGGCGGGGGTTCTCGACTACGCGCAGCCGAGGATCGGCGCGCGCGAGCGCCTCGAGCTGGTCGGTCGTGCCGTCGGTCGAACCTCCGTCCGCGAAGATGAACTCGACGCTTCCCTCGAACTCCTGAGCCGTCATCGCCGCGACCGCCTCGCCGATGGCCGCCGCCTCGTTGAGCACCGGCACCAGCACGCTCACGTCGATGGTTGGGGAGTCAGCCATTTAGGGCAGAACGCCGCGCCTGACGTGCCGGTGCCGACGCGAGGCTTCCCTAGTATGCAGTACATGCATGACGCATGGCCGTCGGCCGGCGGCGGGTCCTGGCTGCGGCCGCGGACCGAGGCTAAGGGCGCCGTCCGCTACCTCGACACGATCAGGGAACGCTGGTGGATCGTCGCGATCACGGTGGTGCTCGCGGTCGGTGCCGCTGCCGTGTACGTGGGCGTCGCCCACACCCGCTACCAAGCGGAGGCAGACGTGCTCGTCACGCCTGTGGCGGGCAACGAATCGGCCACGTACGGCCTCGGCCTGATCACCGAGTCCAACGACCCGACACAGACCGTGTCCACCGCGGCGAGGCTGATCTCGACCCATGCCGTCGCGGCCGAAGCCAAGCGCCGGCTGAAGCTCTCCGGGACGCCCGACGGGCTGCTGGGCGACGTCAAAGTCGAACCGATCGCGCAGAGCAGCCTCGTGGCGGTGACGGCCGAACGCGGCTCGGCCGAGGAAGCAGCCCGGCTCGCCAACGGCTTCGCCGCGGCGGCCATCGAAGTCGCGACCAGTCAGCTCCACGCGGCGATTCAGGCGCGGCTCCCTGGGCTGCGCGAACGGCTGAACGCGCTTCCCGCCGGCGAGCAGAGCGGTCCCGGGACGCTGGGCGAACACCTATCGGCGCTGGAGGCGCTCGCTGTCTCCCCCGACCCCACGCTGCGCGTCGCCTCCGAGGCCACCGTTCCAACATCCCCATCCTCGCCGAAGAAGAAACTCGCCCTGATCGCGGGCTTGATCGCCGGCCTCATCCTCGGCGTCGGCGCGGCCTTCTCCTCGCAGGCACTGGACCCGCGGCTGCGGCGCGAGGAGCAGCTGCGGGAGCTCTTCAGGCTGCCGTTGCTCGCGCGCATACCCGACGTCCCGACGGCACGAGCACAGGGCCCGGTCGTGCCCGCGCACCTCTCGCCGGCGGCGAGCGAGGCGTTCCGCACGATGCGCGCGACGATCACCGCGACCGCCGGCGAGCACGTGCGCTCGATCTTGATCACGAGCTCCTCGGAGGGGGAGGGCAAGTCGAGCATCTCGATCAACCTCGCGGAGTCGTTCGCGCTGGCCGGAAGGCGCACCCTGCTGATCGAGGGAGACCTGCGCAGGCCGACGATCGCGCGAGCGCTCGACCTGCACCCGAGCGGCGGCATCGGCGGTGTGCTCGTCAACGACATCGCAATGGAGGACGCGATCCTCACGACCGATGCGTACGGGCACAACCTAGGCTTCCTGCTCGTCGAGCGCGGCACCGCTGCACTTGCGGACCAGCTCTCGCTCCCGACCGCGCGGAAGCTCGTCGACGAAGCAGAGGCCCTCGCCGACATCGTCGTGATCGACTCGCCGCCGCTGACCCAGGTGATCGACGCGCTGCCGATCGCTCAAGAGGTCGACGCGGTCGTGATCGTGGCGCGCTTGGGCGCCAGCCGGCTCAACCGGCTCGAGGCACTCGGCGAGCTCCTCGCCCAGGGCGGGGTCAAACCGACGGGGCTGGTGATAGTCGGTGCGGAGTACGTCGCCAACGCCTATTACGGTGCCTCGGCGGCCATGGAGTCCTCGGCCGCCTAGCAGTAGATGGGTTCGCGCGCGCGCTCCTTTCGCCTCGACACGCCGCTGCTGACACTCACGGTCGTGCTGGCGTTGACCGCCGGCGCCGTCAGCGGCATCAGGCCGAGCTATGGCGTGGCGATGGCCGTCGGAGTCACGTTCGCGGCGCTCGTGATGGCGAACCTGATGGTCGGCTTCTCCGCGATGGTGCTGTTCGCCTACCTGGAGGTCCTGTCGACCGTCGGCGGCGTCAGCCTCGCGAAGGTGGCCGGAGCGCTGCTCGTCGTGGCATGGCTCGGCGTGATGAGCACGCGTGGAACGGATGTGCGCAACTTCTTCGTCCAGCGGCCTGGCCTGACCTACCTGTTGATCGCATTCGTCAGCTGGAACGCGATATCGGTCGTCTGGGCGCCCGACCGCGGCGAAGCGCTCAGCAGCGTGATGCGCTACGCGCTGAACGTCGTGTTGCTGCCGATCGCGTTCACCGCCATCAGAACCCGCCGCGACATCATCAGCGTGCTCGCGGTCATCGTCGCCGGCGCGAGCGTCGCAGCGGTCTCCGCAGTGATCTATCCCCCGGCCGAAGAAAGCGCCGTGGCCGGGCGCGCGACCGGCACGGTCGGCGATCCGAACGAACTCGCGGCGGCGCTGCTCGTCGGCCTCTCCGTCGCGGCAGCGTTCGCGGTCAACCGCTGGATTCCCCGACAGACCCGCATGCTCGCTGCCGGCGCGGCCGTGCTGTGCCTCGCCGGCATCGTGATCTCGCTGTCGCGAGGAGGCCTGATCGGACTCGCCGGCGCGATCGCGATCGCCGTCATCGCCGGCGGGCGCTGGCGCGGCCGGGTCCTCGGCGTGGGAGCCACGATCGCCGCCGCGGCCGTGGGCTACTTCGCGTTCTTCGCAGCGCTGCCCGCGAAAGAACGCGTGCTCGATCTCGGCACCACGGGCGGAGGCACGGGGCGCCTGGACCTCTGGACGGTCGGCTGGCGGATGGTGCAGGCGCATCCGCTGAACGGGGTGGGCACAGGGCAGTTCGCGACCTCCTCGGTGCATTTCCTGCTGCGGCCCGGCGTCATCGAACGCGGGGACCTGATCCTCTCCACTCCGAAGGTCGCCCACAACACCTATCTGAACATTCTCGCCGAGCTCGGGATCGTCGGCGGGATGATGTTCCTCGGCCTGCTCGCCTTCTGCATCGGCTGCACGGTGCTCGCGGTGCGTCGCCTGAGACGCGACGGCGATGAGCAACTGGAGATCCTCGCTCGAGGCCTGCTGGTGGGCATCGGCGGGTACCTCATCACGCTCACCTTCATCTCGGAGAACTACTCCAAGCTGCTGTGGATCCTGATGGCCCTCGGACCGGTGATGCTGGCGATCGCGTCCAGGCGGCCCGGGCAGGAGGGGGCCGGCGCCGGCACGCGAAGCCAGATGTCTGAACTCGAGCGGGGGTGGCTGGCTACCGCGAGCGGCGGGACGGGCCCGTGACGAGCAGGTCCGTCATCCAGGTGCCGCTGTGGAACAGCCCGTACCTCGGCAACTTCATGGAATGCCAGCTCCGGCTCGCGGAAGAGGTGCGCTCGCGCTTTGGGTACGGAACGCATTTCGTACTCGGTGACGGGGCCCAAGGACAGGCATGGCGTGCCGATGTCGAAAGGGCCGGCGCGAGCGCATCGGTTGCGACTACGCCGGGCTCGGCGCTGCGGCAGCACATCATCGAGGTCGCGGAAGCGCACAGCGGCGCCTTGATCCACACGCACTTCTCGGCACCCGACCTCGCAGGAGCATCAGCGGCGCATGAGCTCGGGATCCCCTGCATCTGGCAGGCACACACCGGCTTCGACGTCTACCGGCTCCCGCAGCGCGCGAAGGATGTGGTGAAAATGCGGATCATCGCGCGCCGGCGCGTCGATCGCCTCCTGGTCGTGTCACCCTGGCTCGCCGACCTGACACGTAGACGTGGGGCCCCCGGTGACAGGATCCACGTGATCCCCAATCCGATCGCGACCGAGCGTTTCAGCGAGGCCCCCGATCGGGCAGCCGCGCGCACGCGACTTGGTCTGAGCCCGGACGCGCTGGTCGTGTTGGCGCTCGGCTGGTGGCCGACCGTCAAGGGCGTGGATGTGTTCGTCGACGCCCTCGACGGGATCGCGGCGAGGCGCGGCGACGTCGAGGGGCTGCTCGTCGGCGAAGAGGACATGCGCGCATTCCTGGACGAGCGGCTGCCCCGCCCTCCACCATGGCTTCGGGTCACGGGCTTCGTCGAGGACGCCGCCTGGCTGTTCGCCGCAGCTGACGTGTTCGTGAGCGCCTCTCGCCACGAGGGCCAGTCAGGGGCGATCGGCGAGGCACTTGCCTGCGGGCTTCCCGTTGTCATGTCTGATATCCCGGGCAGCGCCGAGTGGGCCGCGGCGCCGCACATGTCTGTGTTTCCCAGCGAGGACTCGGCAGCCCTGGCAGCGCGGCTCGAACCGATCCTCGCAGCGTCCCCCGACCAGCGCCGCGCCCAGGGTGCGGAGGCGGCGCTGTGGGTCACGGCGACACACGGGATCGATGCGTGGTGCGAGCGCATGTCGGCGATCTACGCCGAGCTGTTGCCCGTCGCGACCGCCCGATCTGAGCCGTCGCGTGCTCCCGCAGCCTAGGCGGCCACGCGGCGCACGATCAGATGGCGGCGATGAGGCGCCCCGCCGACGAAGCTAGCCTACCGCGGACCATGAGCGACCTCTTGATGCTGTGCTACCACGCCGTGAGCCCGCGCTGGCCGGCCGACCTGTCGGTCACGCCTGCCGCCCTGGAGGCCCAGATCGGCCTCCTGGCCGCCCGCGGCTACACGAGTGCCCGGTTCAGCGACGCGGTGGCGGGCCACTGGTCGAACCGCACGGTCGTCATCACCTTCGACGACAACTACCGGTCCGTGGCGGAGCTCGCCAAGCCGATCCTCGACCGCTATGGCTATGTCGGCACCGTGTTCGTGCCCACGGACTGGCCCGATCGAGACGGGCCCATGTGCTGGCCGGGCATCGATCGATGGATCGGCACATCGCACGAGCAGGAGATGCGCAGCCTCGAGTGGCGAGAGCTGAGAGGTCTGCAGCGCGACGGATGGGAGATCGGCTCGCACACCTGCTCCCATCCCCAGCTCCCGGAGATCGCTGACACCGACCTCGAGCGTGAGCTGACCGAGTCGCGCGCCCGCGTCGAAGAGGAGCTCGGCGCTCCCTGCACGTCGCTGGCCTACCCCTACGGCGGTGTCGACGCCCGCGTCGAGGAGGCCACACGCGCGGCGCGCTACCGCGCGGCGTGCACGATCCCCACGATCCTGAGTGCGCCGACCCCGCTGCGCTGGCCGCGAGCGCCGATCTTCCAGAACGATGACCTGCGCCGCTTCCGGCTGAAGGTCTCGGCGCCGATTCGCAAGCTGCGCGCGACGCCGCCGGGCACGCTGCTGGACCACACGCGCGTGGCGACGGTCAACGCGCTGCGGGACCGGCGGCGGGGGTGACCAGCGTTCCCCGCGACACGGGAAGCCGTGCGTATGCTGGGCGTGGATGATCGATCTGCACTCGCATGTGCTTCCCTGCCTCGACGACGGCCCAGAGGCGCTCGAGGGTTCGCTCGCGATCGCACGGGTCGCCACGGGCGAGGGCATTCGGACGATGGTCGCGACACCCCATGTCAGCAGCCGCTACCCGAACCGGGCGGCGACGATCCACGGGCGGACCGCCGAGCTGCGCGAGCGCCTGGACCGAGACCGGATCGAGCTGGACGTGCGGGCCGGCGCCGAGGTCGCGCCCTCCTACCTTCCCAAGATCGATCGGGCCGAGCTCGGCGGGCTGTGCCTCGGCGACGGCCCATGGCTGTTACTCGAGTGCCCACTGCAGGTCGACGCTCCTCCACTCGATGAGGCCGTCAGCTCGCTGCAGCGGCAGGGGTTGCGCGTGGTCCTGGCGCACCCCGAGCGCTCCCCGCTCTTCCAGCGCGATCCAGGTGCGCTCTCAGCGCTGGTGCGCAGCGGCGCGCTCACGTCGATCACGGCAGCAGCACTCAGCGGCAGATTCGGCCGCCAGGCGAGGCGGTTCTCGCTCGAGCTCGTGCAGTCCGGACTCGCGCACTCCGTCGCCTCGGACTGCCACGACCGCTACCACAGGCCGCCGGGTATGGGGCGGGCGCTGAGCGAAACCGGCCTCGACGCGCTCGCGGACTGGCTCACTCACGAAGTGCCGGGCGCGATCATCGCGGGAACGGAGATACCTCGTCGGCCCCCCGGAGCGCCGGGCGCACGAAAGCTCGGACCGAGGTCGTGGTGGCGCAAGGCTCGACCGGCGGCGAGTCGCGCGGGCACACCGGGCCGAGGTGATGCGAGGCGGTGAGCGGCCGACCTACTCGGCCTGCTTGAGCAGCGCGACCACCGTCAGCATGAGGATCTTCAGGTCGAGCCCGAGCGACCAGTGCGCGATGTAGTAATTGTCCCACTCGACGCGTTCGGCGAGGGACGTCTGCCCGCGCAGCCCGTGGACCTGCGCCCATCCCGTGATCCCCGCGCGGACGCGGAGACGGTCGTCGTAGCGAGACACGTCGTCGCGGAAGAGCGCGACGAACTCGGGGCGCTCCGGCCTCGGCCCGATCACGCTCATGTCGCCCCGCACCACGTTGAACAGCTGCGGCAGCTCGTCCAGCGAGTACCTCCGAAGGAAGCGCCCCACGGGGGTACGACGGTCCTCGCCCTCAACGCCGCCGGGTGCGATGTCGCCCGCCAGCAGGAAGTCGACGGCGCTGCCACCTCTCTCGCTGCGAGGCAGCTCGTCCTCGACCCGCATCGAACGGAACTTGAAGAGGTCGAACGGCTTGCCGTCCCGTCCCACCCGGCGCTGGCGGAAGAACACCGGCCCGGGGCTCGTGACACGGATGAGGAGGGCGATGATGAGCATCACGGGCAACAGCAACACGAGCATCGCCAGCGCGAACAGGCGGTCGAACGCGTGCTTGAGCATGAACGCGATGCCCCGGGGATCGACCGACGTGAACGACATCAGCGGCAGGCCGCCGACCGAGTCATAGCCGACGCGGTTGTTGATCGCGTCGAACATCCGCGGGACGACCGACACCCTCAGCCCGCGGCGCTGGCAGTAGTCGATGAGGCGGCTCACGCGGTGGTCGCCGACGGACGAGAACGCGACGATCACCTCGTGCGCGCTCGTCGCTCGAATCGCCTCATCGAGGTCCTCGATGGTCCCGAGCACGGGCATCTCGCGGCCTCCGACCTCGGCGCTCGAACGCGGGTCCTCGTCGAGGAACCCGACGGGAACCAGGCCATACTCCGGATGGTTCTCCAGCCGGCGGGCGACCTGCGAGCCGACCACGCCGGCGCCGATGATCAGGACCGGCTTGCCCACGATCCGCTGCCGTCGAGCCCAGCGCTGCGCGAGCGATAGGACGAGACGCCCGGAGCACACTGCCAGCCCCGCGAACACCCATGCGCGGATCGTCGCGGGCCCCTCCGGCGCATTTCCGTTCATCACGAGACCGAGGGTGATCGCCCCCATCGTCCCCACCGACACGGCCGACACGAGCGGTGCGAGATGGTCGAGCACGAGAGCGCGAAGGTGCCTGCGGTACAGGCCGCGCACGTAGACGAGCAGCAGCACGATCGCCGGGAGAGCGAGCAGCGGCGCATTGCGGCTGCCGGTTTCCGAGACGCGCGTCGGTCCGAGCGCGACCATCACGGCCAGGCCGAGGAGCACGAAGTCGAGAGCAGGGCGCAGCAGGCCCCACCCCGAGCCCTCCAGCGCCCATTGCAGACGGCCGTCAAAGCGGCCGCTGATCAGCGCGCGCGGCTCCGGCGCATCGCGCACGAACTCCGTCCGCACCGAAGGCGCGGCGGCGGTCTGCTTGGAAATGGTCGTACTGTCCACGCGAAGGGCGTCCTTGTCCCTAGTCGGTCATGAGGCCGTTGAGCGGGCGTTACCCGAATCTCATTTACTAACCAATCCCCCGGCTTGCAGTACGTCGCTGTGCGAGTCGCCTCGTTATGAGGCCCGTCATCGCGATACCTATCAGCGCGGCCAGCATTATGAGTAGATCCTCACCGGAAACACCGAGCACGGGACGCGCCGCTGATGTGCGATACGCGGCGGACGCGTATCCGGATGCCCCCGGCACCTGATTCGCGCTCGCCTGCGAGCCCGGGTGGTGGGCTGGACGTCCGGCTGCGTGCCGGCTCGAGCCGCCGCCCCGCCTCGTGCCCGATCGTTCCGCCCCACCGGAGCCCCCGGCTGGGACGGCCGCGCCGGAGGAACCCGTCTGTCCTTCTGCGGGGCGCCCGCCCGAGGACGGCGGTCCGCCGATCAGCGTGGCGCCCAGGATCGTCTGGCTGCCTTCCCCGGGTCCACCGTAACCGCTCAGGATCGGGTTCGCCTGGGCCACACCGGCAAGCGCCACCCACGCCGTCGCTAGCGCGACTGCGAAGGCGATCCTGTGGTGGATTGTCGTGGCGCTTCCTTGCATGCACCCGCCTGCACGAGGCACTCCGACCTCGCTGTCTTGATGGTCCCCACGGCAACAGCACTTCCGGCGCTGCCTGGATATCGGTGCGGCTGCGGCTTCCGCTGCGGGAAGGCTAGCGGACATTCCGCGCCGTGTCGAGTCCGGGAACGGGGCGTTGCAAGCTCGCTCATCTCAGTTCGCTCCCTTTGCGGAACAGAGCCTCCTGGAGGGCGATCACGTCAACGGGATGGCCACCGCGAGCGGCCGACAATGCTTCCCGCGTCACGGAGTTGCGAGGTTCGAGCGAAACCGCGCGCTCCAGCTGCGACAGAGCACGGGTGCGCTGACCTTTGGCGGAGGCGATCGCGCCCAGTTGTAGCCGTGCGTAGCCGTCGTCGGGGACGCGCTTGACGGCCGCATCGAACTCGTGTTCGGCGCGTGAGAGGTCGGCGAACCGGATTGCGATGTTCCCCGCGAGCAGATAAGGCTGGTCGCTGAATGGATCGAGATCGCCGGCTTCGTGCAGCTCGGCGTAAGCCGTCAGCGGTGATCGGGGCCAGATGCGCGCGGCGTCGTCTGTCAGCAGACCTGCCAGCCATGGCAACGCGAGCGACGCACCCGCCGCGAGCGCGACGGCCGCGGTTGCCGCCACGGCTGCGTGGCGCATCGCCCGCCCGGACACGGCTGGCCCGCCGGCGGCGGGCCCGCCGGCCGCCTGCCGAGGCCGGGTCCGCGCGGGGGTCAGCGCGCAGGCCAGGCCGAGCATCGCGAACGCAGGTGCCCCCAGCCCCGCGAACTCGAAGAACCAGTCGAAGGACCCGTGCACGAGCCAGTATGCGAAGCCTGCGAGTGCGGCACCGGCCGCCTCGGCCGCGAGCGGGTCGGACCGCCGGGCGTGGCGGGAGGCCGCCACGCCAAGCCCGCCGATGAGGGCCGCCACGAGTCCCACCAGGGCGAGCGCGGTCCCTACCGCGCCGGTCTCGGCGAGCGCGCGCATCTCGATGCTGTGGGGATATCGCGGCACCTCCGTGCTCCGGCCGTGAAGGAGGTATTGCTGCTGGAAGTTGTCCGCACCGATTCCGAGCAACGGATGTGCGACGAACTCGTCCAGCGAGACCCTGTAGAAGTCGTAGCGCTGGCTGCCGAAGCCGCTTGTGAGGCGGCTTCCGGAGCCGTTGGCGCCGTAGCCGCGACCGCTTTCGAAGGTCTGCCACGCGTGTTCGATACGCGGCACGGGCCGACCGAGCGCGAAGCCGAGCACGATGCCGATCGCGACCGCCGCAAGCGCGGTTGCCCCGAGCGCGCGTCGCGCGCGCGCACGCGTCGCCGGACGCAGCGGGCGCCGCGACTCCGCCAGCGCACCGGCTGCCACCACGAGAGCCGTCACGAGCGCCGCCACCGCGACGGCCACGCTCGCGGAGTGCACGTTCGAGCCCACGGGATCGCCGGCGCTCAGATGGTCCCCGACCCGCAGGACCGCCGGTGCGGCGGCAGCGATCCCGGCCGCCACGGGCACCATCACCGCCAGCTTCCGCACGCGCCCCGGGAGGAACACCAGCACGAGCACGATCATCACGGGCGTCGCGTACAGGGAGCCGCGACTCTGCGAGAGCAGCGCCACCTCGCCCAGCAGCACCGCACCGCCGGCGAGCACCCCGCGCAGCGCCCACGGCAGCCGCTCGCTGCACGCGAGCAGCAACGCGGGCCAGAACGCGAGGAGCCACAGCGCGGCATTTGCGTTCGCGTAGCCGCTGGGATACGTGAGGCGACCGCCGGGCAGCATGCGCGACAGCGACGGTCCATTTGCCGCATCGATGTGGATCAGCGCGAAAGCCGCGAGCACCGTGAGCGCGAGTGACCACGCGACGAGCAGAACCGACGCGGTCGGACCCCGCTGCGGCCACGCCGCGAACAGCGTGAACACGAGCAGATAGAGCAGCGTTCGGTTGGCGCCGTCCCAGGCGTCCGCCGGCACTTTGGCCCATAGGATCGAGAAGAAGCTCAACGCGGTGAACGCGGCGAGCGCTCCGAGCGCGATCTTCGTCGTCCGCGGCATCTCGCCCACCCGCAACCTCAGGATCGCCGCCGTCAGCACGAGCAGACCGAGGACGACGAGCGCCCCGGGTGCCCAATGGGTCACCGGGTATCCGGCCTGGCTCGTCGCCCAGGCGACGAAGACCCCGAGGGCCGCGAGCGCGGGCACCGTGGACGGGGCGTCGCGCAGCTGCGATGTCAATCGGGAGACCATCGAGTCCACGATAATCTCGGTCGTGCAGGACGCCGAGCTGCTGCGGTTCTACGAAAGCGCGTACTCGCAGGACGCCGAGGCGTCCGTGCGGCACTCACGCTGGCGCGCGCTGAGCGCAGTTGGCAAGGCCGCGCACGTGATCGAGCTCTGTACACGCGCGGACCTGCGGCCGGACAGCGTCCTGGACGTCGGATGTGGCGACGGCGCGCTTCTCGGCGAGCTGCACAACCGCGGGTTCGGCGTCCGCCGCGCCGGCGTGGAGATCGCCGAGCAGGCCGTCGCCAGCGCGCGCGAACGCGATGGCGTCGATTCGGTCGACCGCTTCGACGGGCGCACCCTGCCGTTCCCCGACGAGGCGTTCGACCTCGGGATCCTCTCGCACGTGCTCGAGCACGTGCGAGAACCTACCGTCCTGCTCACCGAGGTCGCCCGCGTATGCCGAGCGGTCCTCGTCGAGGTTCCCCTCGAGGCCAACCTTTCAGCGGAACGGAGCGCCAAGCGACTGCAGGCGGTCGCCGTCGGCCACCTGCAGCGCTTCACGCGCGGGGACATGCGCGCGACGGTCTCCGCCTCGGGGCTGCGGATCGTCGCCGAGATGGAGGATCCGCTGCCACTCGCGGTGCACCGGTTCCACTCCGCGACCGCCCGCTCACGCGCCGTCGCAACCGTGCGATGGGCGCTGCGGGCCGGGATGCACCGTTCCGTGCCACCGCTCGCACGCCGCGTGTTCACGCTCCATTTCGCCTGCCTCTGCGTGCATCGCGACATCCGGCCGCACTAGCGCCCGATTGGACCTGGGGAACCCGGTCTGCAACGCCGCGGACAGATGATCGAACCCGCGCGCGACGCATCAAGAATGGGCAGGGGGGCGTCGATAGCACCAGTAGCTGAGTTGTGGTCGTGGGACTCGATCAGGTCCCTCGCGGGAGGTATGTAAGGACCGCGGCGTCCTACACGGCACTGCTCTCGAAAAAGGCAAACCCGTCGCAAGGCGGGGACGCAAAGCCACGAGGCCGCGTTACGCGGTCTGTCGAGCTACCGAAGGAGCATGTGAATGACGCTCAACGCGTCCCGACCGTTCGATGCCGGCCGCCGGCTCGTGCTCGCACTCTGTGCGGCTCTGGCGTGCAGCGCGTTCTCCGCTTTCACCCTCGCCGCGCCCGCCTCCGCCGAAACCTCTTCCTGCGCCCTTTACGCCTCGCCGGCCGGGAACAACGCGAACCCCGGATCCGCCACCGCGCCGCTGCGCACGATCTCTGCGCTCCTTGCTCGCCTGAGCGCCGGCCAGACCGGCTGCCTGGCCTCGGGGCAGACCTTCAACGAAGGCGTCAACATCCACAGCGGCGAATCCCACGGCGCCGAAGGCGCCCCCGTGACGCTGACGTCCGTGGACCCTTCGACGCCGGCGCTGATCAACGGGAGGGTCGTCACGCACGCGGGTGCCGACTGGCTCACGTTCACTCACCTCAACTTCACGTTCAGCGAATACCTGCTGCCGAGCATCACGATCGGCTCGACGCACACCACGTGGACCTACGATGACGTCACGGCCCCCACGACGATCTGCTTCAACCTGATCAACAGTTCGACCTGGGGTGTCGCTGTGAACACCGTGATCGAACACGATCGCATCCACGGCTGCGGTTCCCAGGAGACATTCCTCTGCAATCAGAACATCCCGCTGTGTGAAACGCCGCCAAATGATGGTTTCTTCATCCACGCCATCTACATCGGAGGCGGGCGCAACACGATCATCCGCAACGACTACCTCTACAACAACGCCGACCGCGCCGTCCAGATGCGGAGCGGCGCCGAAGGCGTGATCGTGGAACACAACATCATGGATGCGGACGGCGAGGGCGTGATCTTCGGCGACGGAGCGACCGGCGCAACGGTCCAGTGGAACATCATCACCGGCAGTCACAGCAAGTGCGGCGAACTCAGTGGCTGCTACGACTACGGCGCATCCGAATACAACGCCGCCGGCTCGAACCTGTTCGCCCACAACGACGTGTACGGCAACCAGTGCGCGAACCCGGTGCCCGCGTGCTGGCCCAACGCCGGCAACATCGAGAAGATGAGCCACGTCACGGTCGAAAAGAACGTCGAAGTGGCGCCCCTCTACGTTGACGCGGGTGCCGGCAACTACGCGCTCCAGGCCAGCTCGCCGGTGCTGGGGTACGGGCCCGACGCGGTCCAGCCCGAAGCCACCTCCGGCTCGGGCACCGTGACGGAAGTGCCTTCGCCGACACCGGTCACCGAATCGAGCGGGCACACCAAGCACGGGGGATCGAAGAAGGGCGCCGCCCGGGTCGCGTCGAGCGTCAGGCGGCGGTCAGCTCCGAGGCGCACGTCGCACCACCGGCGCCGTCGGCACCGCGGCCGCCACCACCATCACCACCACAAGCGGGCCCTGTCCCACCGCCACTGACGCGGGCCGGCAGCGCTCGGCGCAGCCGCCCTCAGGGCGAGGCGTGCGGAGATGCATCCCCCGCCGGGCGCGTGAGCGCCGCGAACAGCAGCGCCAAGACCCGCCCCATCAGGTCGTCGGGTACGACATCCGCGTCGGCGAGCTTCTGGCGCGCCATACCGTCGGCGAGCGCGTCGACCACGACGGCGAGCTCCTCGGCGGGCATCGCGAGCTCCAGCTCGAACTCGCGTGCGCTGTCGGCGATCAGCCGCGTGAGCATCGCACGCGCCTCTGCGAAGCGCTCGGCGACCTGCGGCCGCACCTGCTCGTCGCGCACTCCGTAAGCCCAAAACTCCGTGAACAGGAGGAGCACGTCGGGCTCGCGCTCGATCATCGCCATCCACTGGCGCGCGCCACCCGCAGCGCGCTCGGCGACGGAGGCGCTCCGCGCGACCGCTTGCTCGATCTCGCGCGCATGCTCCTCGATCTCCCTTCGCATCAGCTCGAGGAACAGGTCCTCCTTGCCGTCGAAGTTGGAGTACAGGGCCCCCGTCGAGAATCCGGCCTCCGACGCGATCTCCTCGACGCTCGCGCCGTGGAACCCCGAGCGTGAGAACACCTCGCGCGCAGCGGTGAGCAGCTTTTCGCGCGTGTTCGCTCGGCTCTGCTCCCGCGTCAGGCGCTGGGCCTGCGGGCCCGGCCGGCTCGGCTCCCTCGTCATCCCGACATCGTACTTGACAGAGCAAACGCTATTTGGATAGTGTTCGTTATCCACATTATCCATCGCCGGACCGGGATCCCCCGGCGCCGATTGGAGCGAGACGATGGCCGGGAGCGCGACCACAACGACCGCAGACGGGACCGCGAACCTCGCGAGCCTGCCCGCCGACGCGATCTCATACGAGGACCTGTACGCGCGCTGGGAGCGCGGCAACTGGCGAGCGACGGAGTTGGACTTCAGCGAGGACGCGAGGCAGTGGCAGGAGGACTTCACCGAGTTCGAGCGCCAGGCGGCGCAGTGGAACTACTGCCTGTTCTTCTGGGGTGAGGACGCGGTGGCGGACAACCTCTCCCCCTACATCGACGCTGCCCCGCGGGAGGAGCAGAAGTACTTCCTGACGACGCAGCAGGTCGACGAGGCGCGCCATGCAGTGTTCTTCAAGCGCTTCATGCAGGAGGTGTGCGGGGTGGGCGACGGCACGATGGCCGGCGGCCTACAGGCGATCAAGCCGCAGCTGACCGTCGGCTTCCGCAAGATCTTCGACCGTCTCGACACGATGGCCGACGAGCTGCGGCGCGACCGCTCTCCGGCGAAGCTCGCGGCGGCGGTGACGCTCTATCACATCGTGATCGAGGCATCGCTCGCACAACCGGGCCAGCACTTCATCTGCGGCTACCTGCAGGAGCGCGACAAGCTGCCGGCCTTCCGCGAGGGCATGGAGAACATCGCGGCCGACGAGCAGCGCCACATCGGCTTCGGGGTGAAGCTGCTGGCGGACCTCAACCGGGAAGACCCGGTGCGTGTGCCAAAGGCGGTCGCCCGGCTGCTCGGCGAAGTCACGCCGTACACCTCGCAGGTGCTGATGCCTCCGGGCTGGGACGAGCGCTACGTGACCGTCTTCGACGCGACGCTCGACGACGTCGGTGTCGAAGGCGTGACGTCCATGACCACGAAGCTGCGCTCGGCAGGGCTGCCGGTCGAGTCGCTTCCCGGGCCCCCGGTGATTCCCCCGGGGCTCACGCCGCTCGAGCTCTCACAGCGCGGGCGCGCGCTGGCCAAGGCCGGGGTGATCGGAGTACGCGAAGGGCCCTCTGCGCGCGACCCCGAGACCGTCGCGCTGCTGTTCGACATGGTGCAGCGCTCCGTGAACCCCCAGCACGGCCTCACGCGCCCGACGACATACCAGTGGGACTTCACAGACCGCGACATCGAGAGCTGGCACCTCGTGGTGAACAACGGCTCCAGCCAGGTCGCGCGCGGAGCGGCGGCCTCGCCGGACCTGCGGCTCGAGCTCTCCTACCAGGACTGGGTCGACATCGTGGGCCAGCGTCTGGACCCGCTGCGCGCAGTGGCCACCCGGCGGCTGCGCCCCCGCGGAAACCCGCTCGCGCTCGCGCGCCTGCGGCGCGTATTCCTCACGGGCTGAGCGGGGGCCGCAGCCCTCAGGCCGTTCGCCCGCCCGCGCGGGCCGCGATCTCCGGCGAGCGCTACTCGAGCACGAGGAACGTCAGGCGCGCGTAGGGCGCGAGCCCGGGGAACCGCCGCAACAGCGCGTCGTCGACCCTCGCCACGGCGCGCGCAAAGGGGCGCTGCAGGCGGCGCGGGACAAGGAGGTTGAGCGGCATCAGGGGGATGCTCAGCAACTCGACCTCCACGTGGCTGAAACGCTCGAAGATGCCGGCGCAGATCTGCCAGTCGGCGACGGTGAGCGGGTGCTCGTCGTCGGTGCGGGCGCCGGGGGTCAGGCGCCGCCCGAGCCGCAGCAGCGGGTTGGCGGCGAGCGGCTCGAGAAACACCGCCCGGCCCCCGGGCCGGAGCAGGCGGCGAAGCTCCCTCAACGCGACCGGCATGTCGAGGTGGTGGAGGATCGAATGACCGACGATCAGGTCGAACGAGTCGTCGGTGAAGTCGGTGTGGTGGGCGTCGGCCGCCTGGAAGTCGACGCGGTCGGCGTACCCGCCGCTCCGGGCTTTCTCACGGGCGCGCCCGATCTCCTCCTCGGAGATGTCGATCCCGGTGACGTGGACCGCTCCTCGCGCCAGCAGCGACTCCACGCCGATCCCGGGCCCGCAGCCGTACTGGAGGACCGCCTTTCCCCGCGGGTCGAACATCGACTCGACCTCGTCGTGGCGGTTGAACTCGCCGATCGCGCGCCAGATGACCCGCCTCAGCAGCCGATATTTGCTCGCGCCCGATGTGCGGTTGTAGAACTCCCGCTCGTGCTCGACGCGCTGAGAAACACCGAGTTCTGCCACCGGCCGGGACTATACAGTCAGGCCTCCGAGGGATTGGACGGGCCAATGACCGGGCGCACGACGGCCGTTCGGTCTCGCAGAAGACGTCCGTAGAGCCGCCCGACGCCTCCGCACCGAGCGCGTTCCCGCGCGGCGTGCGCCGGTGGGCCAGCCCCGCTTCGGGCCCGCCCGCAGGCGGCGCGCGCCACCCGCGAGCGCCACGCACGGGTGCGGAGCATCTAAGAATCGCTGCGTCACGCATATTTAGCCGAAACCTGGGCAAAGCTGCACAACTAGACTTCGCAATATGCGACCGCCGACCCATCGGCGGTGTCTCGAACCTGGAGGGTTTCGTGCGACGTATCCGTCACGGAAGGCCGAGGCGGCCCGGCATGGCCGCGCTGCTTGGAACGCTCTTGGTCGCCGGCATGGTAATGCCGGTGGCGGCGGAGCCTGCCGGCGCGACGGAAGCCTCTACGTCATCGGTGGCGCCGACCCCCCTCGCCGAACCCGCGCCGCTCTCGGCACCCGCACCCGGCACCTCGACCATGGCGTCCACGCTCGCCGGCGAAGGCGAATCCGCGGCGGGCGCGGCGGTGACCGTCGTCAAACCTGCGGTGAGCAACCTCTCGGCGATCCCGGGGCCCGAATCGCTGACGGCCCGCTGGTCCGTGACAACCACCGAAAACCTGGCGGGATTCCGGGTCCGCTACCGGCCCTCCGCCGCACCGCTGGCGCCGTGGAGCGCGCCGGTGGACCTCAAACCGGGCGTCCGCCGCTACCCGATCAGCGGCCTGACCGTCCAGCCCTATCAGGTCCTCGTCCGCGCGCTCACCGTGGACGGCACGCTGGGCGGCGCGCAGATCGTCACCGGGGTGCCGCTGCCTCCCGAAAACGAAGTGCCGCTGCCTCCCGAAAACGAAGTGCCGCCGCCTCCCGAAAAACCGGTCGAAGAAGAAAAACCCAGGGCACCGAGCTGCTCGCGGTACGCGGCCAACGGCGGCAGCGACATCAATTCCGGCACTGCGAGCGCGCCGTTCCGCACGCTCAAACGTCTGATCGTCTCCCTCGCCGCGGGACAGACAGGCTGCCTGCAATCGGGCCAGGCGTTCGACACCGAACCCGACAGCACCGGTCAGGGCTCGATCACGATCAGAGGCGGCGAAAGCCATGGCGAAGCCGGCGCCCCGGTGACGATCACGTCGACCGACCCCGCGAACCCCGCCGTGATCTCACACAGCCTCTCGCTCACCGGCGGCGCGGACTGGCTCACGTTCACGCACCTGAAGTTCGAATGGGCGTTGCCCGGGCAGTGCACCTGGAGTGCCCTGGCGGTTGCGAGCAGCTGCCCCGCGGAAAGCCACGTCCAGATCGCGGTCTCGTCCAGACACGCGAGCTTCACCTGGGACGAGATCACGAGCAAGGACACGAACATCTGCATGAATCTCGTCAAATACAACGGCTACACGGCCACCTCGACGCTGATCGAACACGACGTCATCCACGATTGCGGAACGCCCGTGCGGGCGCCGGGCGAACCGGGCTACCACGTGAACGTCAACGAAGAACCGGGCTGGCACGAGCACGGCATCTACGACTACGCGAACCACACGACGATACGCAACAACTACTTCTACAACGTCTCGCGGGCAGCTCTGCTGTTCTACCCGGAAGGCAACGGGGCGGTGGTGGAACACAACGTGATCGACCACAACGGCGTAGGCGTGTGGCTGGCCGGCACCGCCAATGTCCTCGTGCGCAACAACATCATCACCAACGCCACCAGCCCCCGCAGATACGAGGACTACGGGGTCGGCAGCAACGGCCCGGGGCAGGGCAACGTGATCGAACACAACTGCATGTACGGCAACGTCTCGGGCAACTTCGGCGTCGAGAGCCTCGTCGAGCTGCTCGAAAACCTGCTCGACACGAATCCCCTGTACGTGAACTCGACGGTGCACGACTACGAACTCCTCGCGGGTTCGCCCTGCACCGACGAGGCGCCAAAGTAGCGGGTCCGGCAGGACCCTACGGCCCGAACTCCCTGGCCGCCGCGGAGGCCGCGACCGGTTCCGGCGCGGAGGCGCTCCCGGTCTGCGTCGGGGCCGGTACCGGGGCAATCCCGGCGCGCGCCCACGCGCTGCGCTCGGGCCCGAACTCGCTCGGCGCGCCCGCGCCGGGCGCGGCCCCCCGCCCGTGGCCCCGCACAACGGCGCCGCCGTGTCTCGCCGAGGGGACACCGCCTGCGAGCGCACTCCGGGGACGCTCCGCGGCTGCGACGGCCCCCCGAGGCGCCGCCTGCCGCACGCTCTCGCGAGCGCGAGGCTGCACGTCCCCGCGGGAGGGACCGCCGCGGATCAGCTCGGAGCAGCCCACCCCGAGCCCGAGCACCAGCGCGCACCCGACGGCGAGCTTGGCGCCGAACGGCGCGCCGCCGAGCACCCAGCCGCCCCCAACCCCCGCGCCGGTGCCCGCGCCCGACGACGCTCCCGCGCCGACCGACGCCGCGCCCGGCGCAGCGGAGCCCGCGCAGGCGCCCTTGCCCGTGCCCGCCGCCGCCGCCCCGAGGCCATGCCCGAACGGCAGGTCGCGCAGCAGCGGCAGCAGGGGCGGCGGCAGCAGCGCGGCAAGCCCGCGCAGCGAGACCACGTAGGCCCGGCAGGCGGGGCAGCGTTGCCGGTGCGCGTTCGCCAGGCGGTAGCGCTCGCCCGCGGGATCGAGCACGCCGAGCGCGAGCGCCGCCATCAGCGATCGCTGCTCCTCGCACCACCGACCCTCGCGGATCGCGTCGAGCACCCGCCCCACCTTCGCGGCCACGCCCTCGCGGCCCGTGCGGCCGCCCTCCATCAGGCGGCGCATCGCGCGGTCGCTGATGCCCATGCGCGCCGCCGCCTCGGCGCGCGTGAGGCCGTGCAGGTAACAGAGCGCCGCCGCTTCGCGCTCGCGCGGGTCCAGGCGGCGGATCCCCTCCATCACCTGTGCCAGGCGCGCGCGGTCGTCGAGCTCGCCGGCTAGATCCTCGTGACCCTCCCACACGCGGTCCGTTCCGCGCGGGTCGTGCGGGCTCGGCCCGGCGAGGTGCGCGTCAGCGCGGAGCTCGTCGATCGCGCGGCGAAGCGTCACCACGATCAGCCACCCGGTGGGGTTCAGCACCTCGCGGCCTTCCAGGAGCGCTCCGTAGAGGCCCTGCCAGGCGGCGGCGTAGCACGCGTCGAGGTCCAGCGCGTCCGCCGCCGCCCCTTCGGCGGCCAAACGCTTGCGCACGCGCGCGATCACGCTCGCGCGCAGCGCATCGAACTGCGCGCTCAGGAGCCGCTCGGCGCGGTAGCGGCGCAGGGGGAGCGGGCTCATGGTATGAGCCTAGGCGATTCCGCTCAGCGGAATCGTTCCACTGGCCGGTTGTCCGGTACCCGGCGCTAGACGCCCAGGGATTCGAGCTGGGCCAGGCTCACCGCGCGCATGTCCGCGCCCGCGCGGTGGGCCTCGTGCCATTCCACGATCAGCGCGAGCGCGGTTGCGAGGACGCACGCGGGGCTCCAGCCCAGCTCCCGTTCGGCGGCGCCCGAATCGAGCGCGAGATGCCCCGCCTCGGGCGGCTCGTCCGCTTCCCGGGCCTGCCAGCGCAGCGCACCGCCCCACAGCTCGGAGAGCCGGTCTGCGACCCAGGCCACGTCGCGCTCGTCGTCCGCGCTGGGGCCGAAGTTCCACCCGTGCGCCGCGCCGGCGTCCTCCCACAGACGCTCGGCCAGGCGCAGGTAGCCCGCGAGCGGGCTGAGCACGTGTTGCCAGGGCCGCACCGCCGCCGGGTTGCGCACGCGCAACGGCTCGCGCGCCTCGACCGCGCGCAGCGCGTCGCCGATCAGGCGATCCTCGCCCCAGTCGCCGCCGCCGATCACGTTGCCCGCGCGGGCCGTGGCCAGTCGGGGCGCCTCCGCGCCGTCCCCGGCTCGGCTCGAGAAGAACGAGCTCCTGTAGGCGGCGCACACGAGCTCCGCGCACGCCTTCGAGCTGGAATAGGGGTCCGCGCCGCCCAGCGGATCGGACTCCACGAACCGGCGCCTGGAGCCCGGCGGGTTGGCGTAGCACTTGTCGGAGGTCACCACCACCACCGCGCGCACGCTCGGACCGTGCGAGCGGATCGCCTCGAGCACGTTGATGGTGCCGCCCACGTTCACCTCGTAGGTCGCCGCGGGCTCTCGCAGCGAGCGGCGGACCATCGGCTGTGCGGCGAGGTGCAGCACGATCTCCGGGTCGCACGCACGCACCGCGTCCGCCACCGCGGCGCCCGCGCGCACATCCGCGCTCAGCTCGCGCATCTGCGCCCCCACGTTCGCGAGCTCGTACATGGACGGGCTCGTGGGGACGCCCGCGGAGAGGCCCGTCAGCTCGCTGCCCAGCGACTGCAGCCACAGGCAGAGCCACGCGCCCTTGAAGCCCGTGTGCCCGGTGACGAGCACTCGCCGCCCGGTCCAGAAGTCGCGGTCGATCCGCACAGGGGTCGGTATGTTCACGCAATCGCTGGGTCAGCCGCCTCCACCCCGCCGGGGCCGCCCGCCGTGGCGCCGCCCGAGCGCGTCGCGATCGCCGGTGTTCCGCTGGCGGTCTCCGACTACGACGAGGTGGTCGACTGGATGGAGGCGATGATCGCTGCGGACGGCCGCGGCTACGTCACCGCTGCCGCGGTCAACCTCGTGATGTCCGCGCGCGAGGACCCCGACGCGCTGGCCGCGGTCCTCGACGCGACGCTCGCAGTGCCCGACGGCCAGCCGCTCGTGTGGGCGCTGCGGCTGCTCGGCCACACGCGCGCGACGCGGGTGTACGGCCCTGACCTGATGTTGGCCTTCCTCGCGCGCGCGGCCGCGGCGGGCATCCCCTCCTATCTCTATGGCGGCAGGACCCCGGAGGCGCTCGCCCTCCTGGAGCAGCGGCTGTGCGAGCGGTTTCCGGGCCTGCAGATCGTGGGCCGCTGGTGGCCGCCGTTCCGCGCGCTCACCCCGGAGGAGGAGGAGGCGGTGGTCGCCGACATCCAGCATTCCGGCGCAGCGGTGGTGTGGGTGGGCACGGGCCAGCCTAAGCAGGAGGTGTGGATGCGGCGGATGCGCCCGCGGCTGGCAGCGCCGCTGCTCGTGGGCGTGGGCGCGGCGTTCGACTTCCACGCGGGCCTCGTGCCGCAGGCGCCGCGGTGGATGCAGCGCGCGGGCCTGGAGTGGCTGTTCCGGCTCTCGCGCGAGCCGCGCCGGCTGTGGCGGCGCTACGCGCGCTACAACCCGATGTTCCTCGCCGCGTTCGCGCGCCAGTACGCGCGCCAGCGACCGCGCCGCCTGCGCTGAGCAGGCGCTGCGGCGTGCGCCGTTGGCCGCGCGGGCTACCCTTGGCTCTCGATGAGCGCTTCGCAGAGCACTGCCGGGGTGGCGGTCGTGGGCCTGGGCCGTGTCGGGCTGCCGCTGGCGCTGTCGTTCGCCGGCAGGGGCCTCGACGTGATCGGGATCGACAACGACCCCGCGCGCCTGGGGGCGCTCGCCGACGGCCGCATGCCGTTCGCCGAGCACGGCGCGCAGGAGCTGCTCGACAGGGTGCGGCCCGCGCTCTCGCTGAGCGAACGCGTGGCCGACGCCGCACGCGCGCGGCACATCGTGATCACGCTCGGGACGCCGTCGTTCTCGCACATCGAGATCGACATGCGCGACATCCGCTCCGCGCTGGACGACCTGCTGCCGGTGCTCGCGCCCGGCCACTCGCTGATCCTGCGCTCCACCGTGGCGCCCGGCACCACCGCGTTCGTGGCGGGCTACCTCGAGAAGAACCGCGGCTTCCGGATCGGCGAGGACGTGTTCGTCGCGCACGCCCCCGAGCGGATCGCCGCGGGCCGCTTCCTCGCGGAGATCGACACGCTCCCATGCATCATCGGCGGCGTCGGCGCGCGCTCCGGCGAGGTCGCAGCGGAGCTGTTCGGCGCGTTCGACGCGCCGATCGTCCAGACGACGCCGGTCCAGGCCGAGCTCGCGAAGATCTGGACCAACATCCTGCGCTACACGAACTTCGCGCTCCCGAACCTGCTGATGATGGACTGCGAGCGCTACCACGCGAACGTGTTCGACGTGATCGACCTGATCAACCGCGACTACCCGCGCGGCGGGATCGCGCAGCCGGGCTTCACCGCGGGTACGTGCCTGCGCAAGGACTTCACGTTCTCCGAGGAGCGCTCCGCCGCCCCCGGGATGCTGCTCGCGGTCTCGCGCGTGAACGAGTCGGTGCCGCTGTTCCTCCTCGAAGGCGCCAAGCGGCGTGTGGGGGGACTGGAGAACCGTCGGGTCGCCGTGCTGGGGCTCGCGTTCAAGGCCGACACCGACGACGAGCGCGACTCGCTCGCGCACAAGCTCGTGCGGCTGCTGGAGCGCGAGCTGGCCGACGTGACCGTCCACGATCCCGAGGTGCCGACGCCCACCGCGACGCTCGAGGAGACGCTCGCCGAGGCCGAGGTGGTGATCGTGGCGACCAACCACTCCGCGTTCCGGACCCCCGCCACGCTCGCCGCGATCGCCGAGCTGGGCGCGGGCGATCCGCTGGTGGTGGACCCGTGGGACTGCTGGGGCGGCGCGCAGGTGTTCGCGTACGCCTCCGAGCTGGCCGGGCTCGGAGCGCCGAGGTGACGAGGGTGCTCGTCACGGGCGGCGCCGGCACGATCGGCGCCGCCGTGGTCCGGCGCCTGCTGACGGACCCCGACTACGAGGTGCGGGTCTCCGACCAGCGCCCCGCGCCGCAGTGGATGCGCGAGGGATGCGAGGTCCACACCGGCGACCTGCGCGTGCCGGGAGAGGCGCTCACCGCCACGCGCGGATGCACCCACGTGATCCACCTCGCCGCGATCGTGGGCGGCATCGCCAACTTCCACCGCCTCCCCTATACGCTCACGGAGGTCAACAACGCCCTCTACAACGGCGTGATCGGCGCGGCGCTGCAGGCGGACGTGGAGCGGTTCGCGTACGTCTCGTCCTCGATGGTCTTCGAGCGCGCAGAGGAGTTCCCGACCCCCGAGTCCTATCTGCCGGACTGCCCGGTGCCGGCGTCGGCGTACGGGTTCTCGAAGCTCACCGGCGAGGTCTACTGCCGCGCCGCGCACGACGAGCACGGCCTCCCTTTCACGATCTGCAGGCCCTTCAACGCCTACGGCCCGGGCGAGGTGCCGGACGCCGAGCCCGGCATCGCCCACGCCGTCCCCGATCTGATCTCGAAGGTGCTCGCCGGCCAGCGCCCGCTGCAGATCTTCGGCTCCGGCGAGCAGACCCGCACGCTCACGCACGTCGACGACATCGCCGACGGGATCGTCACAGCGATGGGCTCTCCCGCGGGGCTGAACGAGGACTTCAACATCTCCGCCTCGCGCGAGCTGACCGTCGCGGAGATCGCACGGATCGTGTGGGAGGCGTGCGGCGAGGACCCCGGGGCGTTCGAGCTGGAGCACCTGCCCACGTTCACGGTGGACGTGCAGCGGCGGTGGCCGTCCGTCGAGAAGGCCCGCGAGCTGCTCGGCTGGGAGGCGCGGATCGACGTGGAGGAGGGAATCGCCGCGACCGTCGCGTGGCTGCGCTCCACGCCGCGGGCGGAGCCCGAGGCGCAGGGGCAGGACGGCGAGCGGCCGCGGGCGGGATCTATAGGCTCCCGGCCGTGAGCGACCGCAGATCGGCGTTGATAACCGGCGTGACCGGGCAGGACGGCTCGTATCTGGCCGAGATGCTGCTCGAGCGCGGCTACGAGGTGCACGGCATGGTCCGCCGCGCTTCCACGGAGAAGTTCGACCGCATCGAGCACATCCGCGACCGCATCACGCTGCACCAGGGAGACCTGCTCGACCAGCGCTCGCTGGTGGACGCGCTGCGGGTCTCGCGCCCCACCGAGATCTACAACCTCGCCGCGATGTCGTTCGTCGCGGTGTCGTGGATCCAGCCGACGCTGACCGCCGAGTTCACCGGGACGGGCGTCACGCGCATGCTCGAGGCGATGCGCGAAGTCTGCCCCGAGGCGCGCTTCTACCAGGCTTCCTCGAGCGAGATGTTCGGAAAGGTGCTCGAGGTGCCGCAGACCGAGAAAACGCCGTTCTACCCGCGCTCGCCATACGGCGTCGCAAAGGCGTACGGCCACTTCATCACGGTCAACTACCGCGAGTCCTACGACCTCCACGCGACCTCAGGGATCCTGTTCAACCACGAGTCGCCCCGCCGGGGGCTGGAGTTCGTCACGCGCAAGATCACCTGGCACGCCGCCGCGATCAAGCACGGGCTGGAGAAGGAGGTCCGGCTCGGCAACCTCGACGCCGAACGCGACTGGGGCTACGCGCGCGACTACGTCGAGGCGATGTGGCTGATGCTCCAGCGCGATCAGCCCGAGGACTACGTGATCGCCACCGGCAAAGCCCACTCGGTGCGGGAATGCTGCGAGGTGGCCTTCGACGAGGCCGGGCTCGGCGATTTCGAGCCCTACGTCACGATCGACCCCGCGTTCGTGCGGCCCGCCGAGGTCGACCACCTGATCGGCGACCCCGGGAAGGCCGGCCGCGACCTCGGCTGGACGCCGAAGACGAGCTTCGAGGAGCTGATCAGGCTGATGACGCGCGCCGACATGGAGCTGCTCGCACCGTAACCCCATGGGGGTGCCGATGTGGGACAGCGCCACACCGCTCGCGCCGCTGCAGGGCGAGCTGCGGGCGGTGGTCGAGCGGGTGCTCGACTCGGGGCGCTTCGTGCTCGGCCCGGAGGTGCAGGCGTTCGAGCGCGAGTTCGCGCAGTGGTGCGGCGCGGGTCACGCGGTCGGCGTCGCCAACGGGACCGACGCGATCACGATCGCGCTCCGCGCGATGGGCGTGGGCGCCGGAGACGAGGTCGTCGTGCCGTCGTTCACGTTCTACGCCTCCGCCGAGGCGATCCCGCCGACGGGGGCCCGACCGGTGTTCTGCGACGTCGATCCCGACACGTACTGCGTCACGCCCGAGACGGTCGCCGCCGCGCTCACCCCGCGAACGAAGGCGGTGCTGGTGGTGCATCTGTTCGGCAACGTCGCCCCGGTGGCCGAGATCGAGGCGCTCGGCGTGCCCGTGCTGGAGGACGCCGCGCAGGCAGCGGGATCGGTGGGGCCCACGGGTCGCCCCGGCGCGCTCGGGACCGCGGCCACGTTCTCGTTCTACCCATCCAAGAACCTGGGGGCGTTCGGCGACGGCGGGATGGTCACCACCTCCGAGGAGGCCCTCGCCGAACGCGTGCGCACGCTGCGCTTCCACGGCTCGCGCGACAAGGTCACCTATAGCGAGCTCGGCTACAACTCGCGGCTCGACGAGCTGCAGGCCGCGATCCTGCGCGTCCAGCTGCCGCACCTCGACGGCTGGGCCGACGGCCGGCGCGCCGCCGGGGAGCACTACCGTGCAGCGGGGCTCGGCGAGCTCGTCGCGCTGCCGGCCGCGACCGAGGGCAGCGCGCCCGCCTGGCACCTGTTCGTCGTCGGCCACCCCGAGGTCGAGCGCGTCGAAGCCGCGCTCGCCGCCGGCGGCATCGGCCATCAGGCGTACTACCGCACGCCCGTGCACCTGCAGGCGCCGATGCGCCGCTGGAGCGAGGGGGTGGAGCTGCCCGGGACCGCGATCGCCGCCGCCCGCCACCTCGCGATCCCGATGAGCTCCGTGCTCAGCCGGGCGCAGGCCGACGAGGTCGTCGCCGCGCTGCGAGCGGCGCTCTAGCGCCGGCTAGCGCCAGCGCTCGAGGAGATCCTCGTCGCGGACCTCGCGTACGACCCGCGCGGGAACCCCCATGACGACCGCGCGCGCGGGCACGTCTCGCGTGACGAGCGCCCCCGCCGCCACGAACGCCTCCTCACCGACCTCGACGCCGGGGGTGAGCACCGCGGCGCCCCCCACCCGGCATGCGCGCCGCAGGACCGCGCCGCGCAGCGGGAGGTCGTCGTCGTGGCGCGCCATCGTGTCGTCGTTCGTCGTCGTGACGCCCGGCCCGACGAACACGTCCTCCTCGACGACGGTGAACGCGGCGAGGTACACGCCCGTCTGCACCCGCACCCGCGCGGCGATCCGCACGTCGTTGTCGACCGCGCTCCCGCGGCCCACGACCGAGCGCTCGCCGATCTCGCTGCGCTCGCGCACGAACGCCTGGTCGCCCACGATCGCGCCCGCCCCCACGGTCGTCCCGGCGAACACCACGGCGCCGGCCCCCACGCTCGCACCGGCGCCCAGCCGCAGCGGACCGACCGCGCCATGGGCGCCCGAGTGGGGTGCGAGCCGCGGGCGCTTGCCGAGCACCGCGTGGTCCTCGATCGAGCTGCCCTCGCCGATCACCGTGCCCGCGTGCACCACGACGAACGCGCCGAAATGGATGCCCTGACCCAGCTGGACGCCCTCGCCGAGCACCGGGGCGCCCTCCTGCCCGCCCCCGCTCGACGAGGGCCCCTCGCCGAGGGCGCCCGCGGCGGCGCTCACAGACGGACCACGTTCTCGGCCGGCGCAGCGCGCGTGACGCCGCGAAGGTCCACCACGAGCCGCGCCCTCCGTGCGATCACCGAGTGGTCGACGTCGCGGTGCGCCGTGACGATCACCGCCACATCGCATGCGCCGATCGCGTCCTCCAGCTCGACGCTCGCGAGGCCGAACTCGTTCAGCCGCGGCACGTGCGGGTCGTGGTAGCTCACGTCCGCGCCCAGCTCGCGCAACAGCGAGATGATCTTCAGCGCGGGCGACTCGCGCACGTCGCCGACACCCGGCTTGTAGGCGACCCCCGCGATCAGCACACGGGCGCCTTTGACCGCGAGCCCGCGCTCGTTCAACGCCCCCTGCACCTTGCTCACGCAGTGGTAGGGCATCTGCTGGTTGATCTTCCCCGCGAGCTCGATGAACTCCGTGGACATGTCGAACTCCCTCGCGCGCCAGCTCAGGTAGAACGGGTCGACGGGCAGGCAGTGGCCGCCCATGCCCGGGCCGGGGTCGAAGCGCATGAACCCGTACGGCTTGGTGGCTGCCGCGTCCACCACCTCCCACACGTCGATGCCCATGCGGTCGGTAAGCATCGCGAGCTCGTTGACGAGCGCGATGTTGACCGAGCGGAAGATGTTCTCGAGCAGCTTCGTCAGCTCCGCGGCCTCCGGACTCGAGACGCGGAGCACCTCGTCGCAGACGAGCGCGTACAGCTCGGAGGCGCGCTCGGCGCAGTCGTCGGTGAGGCCGCCGACCACCTTCGGGGTGTTGCGCAGCGTGTAGTCCGTCCGGCCCGGGTCGACGCGCTCCGGCGAGAAGGCGAGGTGGAAGTCGCGGCCCGCGGCGAGCCCCGACTCCTCGAGCAGCGGCGCGACCCGCTCGCGGGTCGTTCCGGGGTAGGTCGTCGACTCGAGCACGACGAGCTGGCCCGCCTGCAGCACCTCGCCGAGCGCGCGCGCGGACTCGATCAGGGGGCCGAGGTCCGGCTCGCGATTGCTCGTCAGCGGGGTGGGAACGCACACGAGGACCGCGTCGGCCTTCGCGAGGGGCGCGTAGCGCGAGCTCGCCTGGATGCGGTCTGCGACCGCCTGCAGCTGCTCGGAGGAGACGTCCTCGATGTAGGACTCGCCCGCCGCGATCGCGTCCACCTTCGCGCTGTCGAGGTCGACCCCCAGCACGTCGCACCCCTCTTCGGCGAAGGCGATCGCCAGCGGCAGGCCGACGTAACCGAGGCCGATGACGCCGACCGTCTTCATCGCGCGCCAGTGTAGGGCGTGGCCCCCAGGGAACGCAGGTCGGAGTTCACCATCCGCGCCACGAGCGCGTCGAACGTCACCGCCGGCTCCCAGCCCAGCTCGTCGCGGGCGCGCGACGGGTCGCCCACCGAGCTGGTGCGCTCGGGGGCGCGCACGCGCGTGGGATCGACCGACACGTAGCGCTCCCAGTCGAGCTCGACGCACTCGAAGGCGGTGCGGGCGAAGTCGGCCACCGTGCGTGCGACCCCGCTCGCGAGCACGTAGTCGCTCGGCTGCTCGCGCTGGAGCATCAGCCACGCGCCGCGCACCACGTCGCCGGCGAACGACCAGTCGCGGACCGCGTCGAGCGAGCCGAGCGAGAGCTCGGCGGCGAGGCCGAGCGAGATCGCTGCCGCGCCGCGCGTGATGCGGCGCGTGACGAAGCGTTCCGGACGGCGCTCGGACTCGTGGTTGAACACGACCCCCGAGCTCGCGTGCAGCCCGTCGCGCCGTCGCATCGCCCCCACGAGCTGGTGCGCGGCGAGCTTCGCCACGGCGTACGGGTTCGTGGGGTGGCACGGCGTGTCCTCCCGCTGCGGACTCTCCTCGGCGTCCCCGAAGATCGCCCCCGAAGCGGCGACGAACACGCGCGTGGCGGGCGCCAGCTCGCGCACGGTCTCGAGGATCGCCGCGCACGAGCCCACGATCGCGACGAACGTCTCGCGCGGTCGCTCCCACGACGCGGGCACGAACGACGGGCCTGCGAGGTGGTAGACCTCGCTCGGCGCTGCCTGCACGATCGCTGCGCGCAGCGTCGCGGGCTCGAGCAGCTCCCCCTCGAGCACCTCGATCTCCCCGCGCAGGTGCTCCGAGCAGCCGAGCGAGCCGTCGCCGCCCGCGTGCACCATCCCCGCCACCGCGTAGCCCTTCTCCAGCAGCAGCTCCGCGAGGAACGACCCGTCCTGGCCGGCGATGCCGGTGATCAGCGCGGTGGGGGCGGCGGACACCCCGCCAAGCTTACGTGCTGGCCCCCGACCCGCCGCCGTCGTAGATCGCCGCGAGCACCGGGGCGAGCGCCTCGGGCGAGCAGCGCGCGGCGACCGCCGCGCGCCCGCGCTCCGCCGCCTCGCTGTCGCCCGCCCGGCGCACGAGCGCCGCCGCGAGGGCCCGCGCGCTCCCCGGCTCCACGAGGCCCTCCTCGTCGAGGAGCTCGGGCAGCGCGCCCACCCGGCTCGCCACCGCGGGCACCCCGGCGGCCATCGCCTCGGCGAGCGCGATCCCGAACGTCTCGGCGGAGCGCGAGGGCGCGAGCGCCACCGCCGCGCGGCTGCGCAGCGCAGCGAGCTCGCCGTCGCCGAGGCGCCCGAGGAAGCGGATGTCGGCGCCGCGCACCCGCTCGCGCAGCGTCGCGTGCTCGGGGCCCTCGCCGGCGATCACGAGCGGCATGCCCGCCATCCGGCACGCGTCGATCGCAACGTCGACGCCCTTCTCGGGGGCGAGCCGGCTGACGACGAGCGCGAACGGCCCGAGAGGCAGGTCGAGGTCGATCCCGCCCGCGCCGCCGGCGCCCGGCGGCGCGGCCTGCACCGGGGGAGGCAGCACGCGCACGCGCTCCCACCGCAGCGGTGCGCCGAGCGCCCGCAGCCGCTCGCGCGCGAACTCGCTCGGCACGATGATCGCGTCGGCGAGCTCCGCGGTGCGCCGCTGCCACAGCGCCAGCGACGCGCCGTAGGCGAGCGCCTCCGGGACGCTTCCGCGGCAGTTGTGGCGGATCCCCGGCAGGGTGTTCGCGCCATGGCAGCGCGTGCACTCGGCGCCCGCGGTGAAGCACACGCCCGTTGCGCACACGAGCCGGTACTGGTGCAGGTGCAGCACCACCCGTGCGCCGGCCGAGCGCGCCGCAGCGAGCGCGCGCCAGCCGAGCAGCGGCAGCAGGTTGTGCGCGTGGACGACGCGCGCGCCCGTCAGGCGCACCGCGCGTGCGACCTCGGAGGGGGCCAGGCCGCCCCGCACCAGCGCGGCGGCCGCCGTCGGTGCGCCGAGCGCGGCGGAGTCCCGCTCGAGACGCTCCGCGGGCTCCGACAGGTGCTCGCGCACGAGCTCGACGAGGTCGTCGACCACGCGCTCCTCGCCGCCCGTGGTGCGATAGCGGTTGTGCAGGAACAGCACCATCGCGCGTGAGCCTAGTGGCGACGGTGGGCCGGCCGGCCGGGCAAACCTAGACTGTCGGGGCTATGACCGAGGCGAGCGTGGTGATCCCCACGCGCGGGCGGCCGCGCTACCTCGAGGTCGCGCTGCGATCGGTGGCCGAGAGCGCCCGCGGCCTGGGCGCCGAGGTGATCGTCGTGGACGACGCGGGGGCGAGCGCCGCCGTGCGCGAGATCGCCGAGCGCTCCGGCGCGCGCTACCTCGCACACGAGCGCCCCACGGGGCTGAACGCGGCGCGCAACACCGGCCTGCGCGCAGCCGCGGGCGAGCTGGTGGTGTTCGTCGACGACGACATCGAAGCCGCGCCGGGCTGGCTCCGAGCCCTGCTGGGAGCCTTCGAGCGGGAGCCCGACGTGGACGTCTTCACGGGCCCGATCCGCGCACGCCTCGAAGGCCCGGCGCCGCGGTCGTGCGGGCGCGAGGGCGCGCCGATCACGACGCTCGACCTCGGCCCGCGGGACACCGACACGACGTTCGCGTGGGGCGCCAACATGGCGATCCGCTCCTCCGCCTTCGGATGGGTGGGGGAGTTCGACACGACCCTCGCCGACGGCGGTGACGAGCAGGACTGGCAGGAACGCATGCGCGAGCTGCGACCCGCCGCGCGCGTGCGCTACGTGGCGGACGCCGCCGTGGCGCATCGGCGGGCCGGCGCCGACGCAGGGCTGAGCTCGCTCGCCCGCGCCGCGCGCGTGCGGGGTCGCGCCGCACGGCGTCACGACGCGCTGCGGGAACGCGCCGGCGGCACCGGCGCGGAGGCGGCGACGTTCGCGCGCTGTGTGGGTCACGTGGTGCGGCGCCGCTGCCCGGCGGGCCTGGTGATGGTCGCGCACAGCCGCGGGCGGCTCGAGCAGGCGCTGAGCGAACGGCGCTTCGGCGACGGCGCCTCCGGCGGGCCGGCACGGGAGGACGCGCCGGCGCGCGGGGCCACGCAGGGCGAGGACTTCCTGTCCGGCGCGAGCGGAGCCGTGGGCGGGCTCGACGGGGTACGGCGGGCGCTTGCCGACCGGGCGTTCGACCTCGCCGAGACGGTCTCGGGGCGCAACCGGCGGCTCGCGCGCGCCGCGGCGCTCGCGCCGCCCCGCCGCAGCGTGCTCGCGCTGGGCGTGGTTCGTCCCCAGCACGCCGCGCTCGCCGACGCCGTGGCGGCGGAGCTGCGCGGCTCCCGGCACGACGTCGAGGTGCACACGCGCGGGATCGACGGCCACGGCCGCTTCGAGAACCTCAACCTGCTCCTGCGCGAGCACCCCCCGGGCGACGCCGACTGGCTGCTCGTCGTGGACGATGACGTGGAGCTGCCGCCCGGCTTCCTCGACCGGTTCCTGTTCGTGTGCGAGCGCTTCGAGTTCGCGCTCGCGCAGCCCGCCCACCGCCTCGACTCGCACGCTGCATGGCCGGTCACCCGTCGCAGGCGCGGCAGCGTCGCACGCACGACCGCGTTCGTCGAGATCGGCCCCGTGACGGCGTTCGCGCGCCGCACGTTCGAGGACCTGCTCCCGTTCCCCGACCTGCGCATGGGCTGGGGGCTCGACGCGCACTGGGCGGCTGTCGCTCGTGCGCGGGGCTGGCGCTGCGGCGTGGTGGACGCGCTGCCGATCCGCCACCGCGCCGCCCCGGCCGCAGCGGCCTACTCGCGCGAGGCGGCGGTCGCGGAGGCCCGCGCGTTCCTCGCGGAGCGCCCGTACGTGCCCGCGAGCGAGGCGGAACGCACCCTGGCGACGCACACCCGCTGGTGAGCGGCACGGGCGCAGCGCCACGCGTGGCGATCGTCGCGGAGTTCTACCCGAGCCGGCGCGACCCGGTCCTCGGCGTGTGGGCGCACCGGCAGGCGATCGCCGCGCGCGATGCGGGCGCGGAGGTGCGCGTGCTGGTCCTGCACCGGGTGGTGCCGCCACGCGCCGCGTTCGCCGCCGGACCGGCCGAGGCCGCGCGGCAGTTCGCCGAGCGCGCTCGCGAGCCCCGCCACCAGGTGCGCGACGGGATCGAGGTGGAGTACGTCCCGTTCGCCTCGCCCCCGCGCGAGCGCAGCTACGCGCGCTGGGGCAGCTGGGCCGCGCCTTCGCTCGCGATCGCGCTGCGGCGCATGCGCCGCACGTTCGACTTCGAGCTGGTCCACGCGCACAATGCGGTCCCCGGGGGCGACGCGGTGCTGCGCGCGCGCCTCGGCGTGCCGCTGGTCGTGTCCGTCCACGGCGGAGACGTGCTGTTCACCGCGCGCCGGAGCGCCGCCGGCGCAGCGGCCGTCCGGCGCGTCTTCTCCGCGGCGCGGCTGGTGCTCGCCAACAGCCACGGAACGGCCGAGCTCGCTCTCGCCGACGGCGCGCATGCGATGCGCGTGGTGCACCTCGGTGCCGACCTCGCGCCCGCGGGATGGGCGCGTTCGAGCGTGCGGCCGCCCAACCCCACGATCGTGACCACGGGCCACCTCGTCGCGCGCAAGCGCCATGCGGACGTGCTGCGCGCGCTGGCGGTCCTCGGCGCGCGTCACCCGACGCTCCGCTACACGATCATCGGCGCCGGCCCCGAGCGCGTTCCCCTGGAGGGCCTCGCGGTGCGGCTCGGCATCGCCGACCGGGTGGACTTCGTGGGGCAGCTCTCACACGAGGCCGCGCTCGAGCGCATGCGCAGGTGCACGCTGTTCGTGATGCCCTCCACCGACGAGGCGTTCGGCGTGGCCTACATCGAGGCGATGGCCGCCGGCCTGCCCGCGATCGGGTGCCGCGGCGAGCCGGGACCCGAGGAGATCGCGGCTGCGGGAGACGGCTTCGTGCTCGTGCCGCCCGGCGACATCGAGCGCCTCTCGCAGCGCATCGACGAGCTCCTGTCGGACCCTCACCGGCTGCGCGAGGCGGGCCAGCGGGCGCGCGAGAGCGTGTCGAGGAGCTTCACCTGGGAGCGCTGCGGCGAGCAGACCGTGGCGGCCTACGCGGAGGCGGTCGCGTGAGCCTGCGCGGACGTGAGCGCGCGCGGGCTCGCGTGCGCGATGGCAGCCGCGGGAGGGCCGCCCGCTGAAGCCGGTCCTGTTCGTGACCGGTCGGGTGCCCGCCTATCGCGTGGGCGCGTTCGCCGCCCTGCACGAGCGCGAGGGGATCGAGGTGGCCCTGTTCGGCGGGCGCTCGCTGCACGGCGGCGCACCCGCCCCGGGCGATCTCCCCTTCCCCTCCAGAGCGGTCTCGGCGCCGCGGATCGGCGCGCTCGCCGCCGGCGGCGCGCATCGCGCCGTGATCTGCTCGACGGGCGGGCGCGCAGCGCTTCCCGCGGCGTGGGCGGGCGCACGCGTCGGGCACCACCCGCTCGTGCTGTGGGCCTCGTTGTGGGCGCACCCCGCCAGCCCGGCGCACGCTCTGTCCTACCTCCCGCTTCGTCGCCTGTATCGCAGCGCGGACGCCGTGGTGACCTACGGCCCGCATGTGAGCGCATACGTGAGCGCGCGCGGGGCGCGGAACGTGCACGTCGCGCCGCAGTCCGTCGACGGAGGCTTCTGGGGCGCCGCCGAGGTGGGGCCACCCGGATCGCACGGATGGCCCGCCGACGCGCACGTGCGCGTCCTGTTCGCCGGGCGCGACGACCCCGCGAAGGGGCTGGACGTGCTGCTGGAGGCCTGGCGCAGCGCACCCGCCGGCGCGGCGCTCGTGCTCGCAACCGCTGCCCGCGAGCGGGGCGTCGCCGCCGCCCCCGGCGCCGCCGCGGCTCCCGTGTGGCTCGGCCCGCTCTCCCCGGCGCAGCTGCGCGAGGTGTACGGAGGATCCGACGTGCTCGTGGTCCCGTCGGTCGCCACCCGCACGTTCCGCGAGCCGTGGGGGCTCGTCGTCAACGAGGCGATGAGCCGCGGGCTCGCCGTGATCGCGAGCGAGGACGTCGGCGCCGCGGCGGGCGGGCTCGTGCGCAACGGCGAGACCGGCCTCGTGGTGCCCGCGGGAGATGCGGCCGCTCTGGCCGCCGCGATCGGCGCCCTGGCGGGCGATCGGGCGCTGCGGGAGCGCCTCGGCGAAGCGGGGCGCGCGGCGGTTGCCGCCTACACGCACGAGGCCTGGGCGCGGGGCTTCAGCGACGCGCTGTCAACCCTCGGCGTATCGGCCGCCCTGTCAAACCGTCGGCCTCGCCCGTGAGCGCTGGTAGCGTTTCCCAGCCAGCCGATGAGCTCACGTCGTCCGCAGAGCATCGTCTCGCTGCTGGCCGCGCTCGTCGCCCTCGCGCTCCTCGGAGCGCCGGCGGCACGCGCGGACGTCGGCGAAACGATCATCGAACGTTGCACGCACGGAAAGTCGCTCGCGGGCTTCAGCCAGAGCGCGTATCGCAAGGCGCTCAAAGAGCTGACCGCGGACGCGGAAGAGTACAGCCCGTGCGGCCCGCTGATCCGTCAGGCGCAGCTCGCCGCGGCCTCCGGAGGCGGTGGCGCGAGCGGCGGCAGCGAAGGCGCCGCACCGCTGGTTGCGACGCCCGCCGAGCAGCGGTCGCTCGCCCACGCCGCCCAGACCGGCGCTGCGCCGGTGGCGCTCGGCGGCAAGGTGGTGCGGCCGGGCGTGGTGCACGCGAACGTCGCCTCCGCGTTCAGCTCGCTCCCGAGCTCGCTGCTGGCGACGCTCGCGCTGCTGCTCGTCTCGCTCGTCCTGTTCGGCGCGAACGCGGCTCGGCGCCGCATCCGTGGCAACCGCGCTGACTGAGCGCCCGCGGCTCGCCGCGCCGGTGCGCACGCGCCGTCCCCGCCGCGCGTGGGAGGTCCTGGCGGCGCACCCGGACGCACTGACGACGCTGGCGGTCGCGGGGCTGCTCTGCTTCGCCACGTTCCATGCGAAGGGCGGTCTGAAGCTCGAATCGATGACGACCGTGGAGATCGTGCTGACGCTCGTCGCGGGCGCGATCGCGGCGGGCGCAGCGGTCGCATGGCGCGCCACGAGCCGCGTCCACGGGGTGTGGAGCGTCGGGCTGCTCGCCGCGCTCGCGGTGGTGACGGGGCTGTCGGTCGTGTGGTCGGTGGCCCCGGACGCGAGCTGGCAGGACGCGAGCCGCATGCTCGCCTACACGGCCTGCTTCGGAGCGGCGGTGACGCTCGCGCGGATCGCCCCCGGACGCTGGGCGGGCGTGCTCGGCGGGGTGACGCTCGCAGCGGTGGTGGTGTGCGCGTACGCGCTGCTGACGAAGGTGTTCCCGGGCTCGCTCGCCCCCTCGAACACATACGCGCGCCTGGAGGAACCGTTCGGGTACTGGAACGCCGTCGGCCTGATGGCAGCGATGGGAGCTGTGGGGTGCATGTGGCTGGGCGCGCGGCGCACGGGCCACGCTCTGCTCTCCGCGCTCGCGTATCCGGCGATGGGTCTGCTGCTGCTGGTGCTCGCGCTCGCCTACTCCCGCGGCGCGCTCGTGGCGCTCGTGCTCGCGGCGGCGCTGTGGCTGTGCGTCGTGCCGCTGCGCCTGCGCGGTGCGGCGGTGCTGATCGCGGGCGCGCTCGGCGCGGGCGCGATCGCCGCGTACGCGTTCTCCACCCACGCGCTCAGCGCGGAAGGGGTGGAGCTCGCCCAGCGCACGACGGCGGGCCACCGTCTCGGCGCGCTCGCCGCGGTGATGCTGGTGGTGCTCGCGATCGTGGGGGTCGCGATCGGCTTCCGCACCGCCGGGCACCCGCCCTCGCGCCTCGCGCGCAGGCGCGCCGGGGCGCTGCTGGTGGGGCTCCTGCTGGCAGGAGGGGTTGCGTTCGCCGGGGCGCTCGCGCACAGCCACCGGGGCCTCACGGGAAGCATCTCGCACGCGGTCAGCTCGCTCACCGACCCGAACGCGAAGACCCCTCCCAACACGCCGGGACGCCTCACCGCGGTGGCGAGCGTTCGCGCCCGCTACTGGAAGGAGGCGCTCGAAGTGTTCGACGCGCATCCCGTCACCGGCGCGGGGGCGATGGGCTACCAGACGGCGCGTCTGCGCTACCGCAAAGCGCCGCTCGTGGTCGCGCACGCGCACGGCTTCATCGTCCAGACGCTCGCGGATCTCGGGCTCGTGGGACTCGCGCTGGCGCTGGCCCTGCTCGCGTGCTGGGCAGCCGCAGCCGGGCGCGCCACCCACCCGTTCAACCGGTCGTGGACGTCGTGGCGAACGTGGCGGGAGCGCGAGACGCGGCCCGGTTGGCGCGCGCTCGGCGCCGTGGCCTACTCGCCCGAGCGGGTGGCGCTGCTGACGATGCTGTGCATCGTGGCGTGCTTCGGTGCGCACTCGCTGATCGACTGGACGTGGTACGTCCCGGGCGTCGCGGTGCTCGCGCTGATCTGCGCCGGGTGGCTCGCCGGGCGCGGCCCGCTGCCAGGCTACCCGGGGGCGGGCGAGGCGGCTCCGCGCGCACGCCTGCTCGTGCCGCGCTCGATCGCCGAGATCGGCTACCCGCGACTGGGCCTCGCGGCAGTGGCGCTCGCGGCGGCGCTGCTCGCCGCCTGGTCGCAGTGGCAGCCGCAGCGCTCCGAAGACGCGCGCCAGCAGGCACTCGAACGCCTCGGGCACGACCGCAGCGGGGCGCTGGCGGCGGCGCGCGAGGCCGTCTCCCGCGATCCGCTCTCGCCGCTCGCCGCGATCACGCTCGCGGAAATCGAGCAGGCGACCGGCTTGCCGGCGCGCGCCCGCGCCGACCTGCAGAAGCTGGTGCGCGAACAGCCGTCGAACCCGCAGACGTGGCTGGCGCTCGGACGCTACGACCTCGCGCACGACCCGCGCATGGCGCTTGCTGCGATGAACGCCGCGATCTACCTGAACCCCGAGTCGATCGCGCCGGAACTGCTCTCGCCACAGCGCGCCGACCGCGAAGCGATCGAAATCTACAACGAGTACATCCAGGCGCTGCGCGCATCCCGCACGGTGAGCACCGCCCCCTCGACCGGCGGCACCGCGAGCACGGGGCCGGCGATCCCACGGGTGCGCGCGGTCCGACACGCCGGCCGGGCCCGAACGGCGCGTCCGCGTGCGTCCGGGAGCGCCACCTCGAGGAGACGGATCGCGATCCCGACGATCCCCCGCGGACGGGTGCCCGGCGCGCCTAGAAGCGCCCCCGCCGGGAGCTTGAAAGCAGGACAGATCGCCAAGGAAGCCTTCCAGCGCGCTTCACGCTGATCGACTCGAACCCGAACTCGGCGAGCAGCGTGGCGAGGCCCTTGCGGGTGTAGAAGCGCAGGTGGTCTCCCAGCGGGTGCAGGTGGGCGTCGAACGCGCCCGGCCACAGCGCCAGCCACAGGCGCACGAGGAGCCCGTGTGCGGGGGTGCTGAGCAGCAGCGCGCCGCCCGGGCGGAGCACCCTGCGCGCCTCCGAGAGCCACACGGCGGTGTCGGCGACGTGCTCGATCACCTCCCCCGCCCACACGACGTCGAACGCGGCATCCGGGAGGTCCCACTCGCCTTCGGCGTCGATCACGCGCAGCTCGAGCTCCGGGTGCGCCTCGCGCGCACGGCGCAGCGCCTCCTCGGCGACGTCGACGGCGAGGACCTGCGCACCGGCGCGCACGAGCCGCGCGGCGAGCTCGCCCTCCCCGCAACCCACGTCGAGCACTCGCTCCCCGCTGCGCACGGCGCCGAGCAGGAACCGCGCACGCAGCTCGAGAGCCGGTGGCTGCAGCCCGGGGGGCAGGGAGCGCCATAGATCTTCGTGGTAGAGACGGGTCGGCACGGGGCAAATATCGCAGCGAAATGCCGCAATGAGGGGTCTCGGAACCCACTGACGATGCAGAGAAGCTCCCAGACCTGTTCAAGCGCCCGCGCAGCGACTATGTTCGCGCTCGTGCTTCGGGAGGCCTACACGGGCGTGCGCGGAACCGCCTGCGAAGGCGCGCGCGGAACGGCCGCGTGAGGGTCGCCTTCGATACCCGCCCCGTGTCGAACCCGCACGGGGTGGGGCGCTACTCCCGCTGCCTGCTCGCCTCCCTGCACGACACCGCGGGCGAGGGCGACGCGATCCTGGAGACGCATCGCCCCTCGTCGTTCGCGCGCTCGCGTGCGGCAGACGTCTTCCACTCGCCGTGGATGTCGGGCGCGATGCTGCACAGCCCGTGTCCGATGGTCGTCACGATCCACGGCCTCGCGGCGCTCAAGCGCGCGAGCGAGCACCTGCGCGGCGGTCTGCGACCGCGGCTGCGCCAGCTCGCCCTGCAGCGCGCGGCGGGGGTGATCGTGCCGACGAACGCGGTCGCGCAGGACGCCGTCGAGGAGCTCGGGATCGAGCGCGAGCGCATCACGGTGATCGCCGAGGCCGCAGACACGGCGATGTTCCCCCGCTCGGTGGCGGAGGTCGAAAACGCGCGCAGCCTGTTCGGCCTGCCGGAGGAGTACCTGGTGTGGGTGGGGGGCCTGCAGCACCCCGATCCGAGCAGGCACGTGGCGGAGCTCGCCTCCGCCGCGCGCGAGCTGCCGCTCGTGCTCGTGGGCTCCACCCGGCCGTGGGCGCACGAGCTGCCCAACGTGATCCTCACGGGGCGTGTCAGCGACGAGCACCTGGCGGCGATCTACTCGGGAGCGCACGCGCTGGTGCTGCCCTCGGAGGGCGAGGGCTTCGGACTCCCAGCGGTCGAGGCGCTCGCATGCGGCACTCCGGTCGCCGCGTTCGACTCGCCCGCCTTGCGCGAGGTGCTGCACGACCGCGCGATGCTGGTCGAGCCCGGTGACATGGGCGGCCTCTTCCAAGCAGCGCAGTCAGCGCAGCGGCCCGCGCCCGCGCCTCCCGCGTGGACCTGGGAAGACGCGGGGCGCGCGAGCTGGAAGGTGTACGAGCGCGCGCTCTCGGCGAGCCAGCCCGTGCACGCCTCGGTGCCCGCGAAACTGCGACGCCCCGGCGCGCGCCGCTCTGGGCGCGTCGAACGCCTCGAGCCTCAGTAGGCGCCGCGGCGCATCAGCACCGCCGGCACCGTCTTCAGCAGGATCGTGAGGTCGAGCGCGAGCGACCAACGCTCGAGGTAGAGGAAATCGAGATGGACGAGATCGTCGAAGTCGAGCTCCGAGCGGCCCGACACCTGCCACAGGCCCGTGATCCCGGGCAGTACGAGGTAGCGCTTGCGGTGCCAGTCATCGAGCATCGCGTAGTCGCGTTCGGGCAGCGGGCGCGGGCCGACGAGCGACATGTCGCCGCGCAGCACGTTGACCAGCTGGGGGAGCTCGTCGAGCGAGAAGCGGCGCAGGATCCGCCCCACGCGCGTCAGCCGCGGGTCGTGGCGGATCTTGAACAGGGCGCCGGAGGCCTCGTTGAGCTCTTCGAGGTCGGCCTGGCGCTCCTCGGCATCCGTGTGCATCGTGCGGAACTTCAGGCACGCGAACGGGCGCTGGCCGATCCCTCGGCGCATCGAGCGGAACACGATCGGCCCGCGCGAGGTGAGCCGCACTGCGAGCACGATCGTGAGCAGGATCGGGCTGAGCACGATCAGCAGCAGGCTCGCGCCGATGATGTCGAACGTGCGCTTCAGCGCGAAGTCGATGCCCTCGAACACGGGCGGCCTCAGCTCGAACAGCGGCACGGACTGGCCGGGAACGAACTCGGCGTGGTGGATCAGGATCTCCATCGTTGAGGGCGCCAGGCGGACGCCCACGCCACGGCGGTGGCAGCGGTCGACCAGGTCGACCGCGGCGTCCTGGGGGAAGTCCGGGTCGGCGATGATCACCTCGTCGACGCGCTCGCTGCCGAGCACCTCGTCGAGGTCCCCGAGCGCCCCGAGGCGCGCGAGCCCGTTGTCGGGGATCGCGGCGGGGGCGAGGAAGCCCACCAGCTCCACCGGCGAATGGGCCTCACCGGTCAGCGCCTGCCCGACGTCGCCGATGTGCTTCCCCCGTCCCACCAGCAGCGTCCGCCTCCGGTATCCCGCGGCGTGGAGCACGATCGCGGTGAAGCGGTCGTACAGCGCCCGCAGCGAGGAGACGTAGAAGATCGCGAACGCGAGCGAGCCGTAGAAGAGGTAGTAGCTGGAGAAGTGTTCGCCGTTGACCACCGCGAAGATCAACGCCACGAACGCCACCTGGAACAGCGAGCCGACGATCCGTGACAGGCCGGGCCTGACGCCCCGCTCCGCGTAGAGGCCGGAGCGTGCGAACAGCAGCGCGGTGAGCAGGTACGCGAACGGCAGGAACGATTCCGTGCTGTTCAGCGCGCGGTGTGCGAGCACCGGCCCGTTCACCGCTTCCTTCAGAACGAGCGCCGTGAAGATCCCGAGCGCCACCCCGGCGAAGTCGAGCGCGGGCAGCACGACGAGCCGCCCCACGCGGCGCAGCGTCGTGGCGCGCAGCAGGAACGACAGCATCGGCGGGCGCACGCGACGGATGTCGCGGTCGTGCTGCTCGGGCGCACGCGGCAGCGCGGCGGCCACGCGGCGGGGCTGCGTGATGCGCTGGCTCGGGGGACGCGGGGGCGGGACCCGGGTGGCCGAGGGCGAGGACGTTCCCGAGGCGCGCTCTCCCATCTTGCTAGACACAACACCTCACACTCGCACAAGGAGCGGTCCCGTCGACGGGCCTGCAAGCCCGCACCCGCAGGGCGGAAGCGATCAGCTGCCCCCGCCGATCAGGATCTCGGCGCCGGAACCCTCGATCGTGCGCTGCAGGCCTTCGCGCAGCGACACCTCCGGCGCCCAGCCGAGCAGCTCGCGCGCGAGCGAGATGTTGGGCTTGCGCTGCTTCGGGTCGTCCTCGGGCAGCGCCTCGTAGACGATCTCGGCGTCGGAGTCGGTGAGCTCTTTGACGATCTCCGCGAGTTCGAGCAGCGTGAACTCGTCCGGGTTCCCGATGTTCACCGGGTAGTGGTGGCCCGACTCGGCGAGCGCGATGATCCCGCGGATCAGGTCGCTGACGTAGCAGAAGGAGCGCGTCTGGCTGCCGTCGCCGAACACCGTGATCGGGCGGTTGGCGAGCGCCTGACGCAGGAACGTGGGGATCGCGCGGCCGTCGTGGGGGCGCATGCGGCTGCCGTAGGTGTTGAAGATCCGCACGATCGCCGTGTCGACGCCCTGCTGGCGGTGGTAGGCCATCGTGAGCGCCTCGGCGTAGCGCTTCGCCTCGTCGTAGACGCCGCGGGGCCCGACCGAGTTGACGTGCCCCCAGTAGCTCTCCGACTGAGGGTGCTCGAGCGGGTCGCCGTACACCTCGCTCGTCGAGGCGATCAGGAACCGTGCGCGCTTGGCCTTCGCGAGCCCGAGCGTGTGGTGGGTGCCGTAGGAGCCCACCTTCAGCGTGTGCAGCGGGAGGCGCAGGTAGTCGATCGGCGAGGCGGGCGAGGCGAGGTGGTAGACGAAGTCGATCGACTCGTCCACGAAGTACGGCTCGATGATGTCGATCCCGAGGAACTCGAAGCGGTCCGCGTCGCGGATGTGGGAGATGTTCGCGAGCGACCCCGTCTCGAGGTTGTCCACGCAGATCACGCGGTTGCCGCGGTCGAGCAGCTCGTCACAGAGGTGCGACCCGAGGAACCCCGCACCGCCGGTCACAAGGCAGGTGGCCATCACGCGCAAGCTTAGTGATTCCCCGGACTATGCTTTCGAGAAGATGGCCACCGCGGAGGAACGTCCGACCGTCGCGCCGATCGTCGGGCCCGACGATCCGCGCCGCTTCACCGACTCGGGGATCGAGATCCGCGAGCTCTACACCGAGGACGACCTTCCCGGCTCGCTCGAGCTGGGTGAGCCGGGAAGCTTCCCGTACACGCGCGGGGTACATCGCGAGATGTACCGCAAGCAGACCTGGACGATGCGCCAGTACGCGGGCTACGCATCCGCCCGCGAGTCCAACGAGCGCTACCGCTACCTGCTCTCCAAGGGGACCACGGGCCTGTCGATGGCTTTCGACCTGCCCACCCAGCTCGGGCTCGACTCCGACAACCCGCGGTGCCTTGGGGAGGTGGGTCGCACGGGCGTTGCGATCGACACGATCGACGATATGCGCACGGCGTTCGACGGGATCCCGCTCGACGAGGTCTCGACCTCGATGACGATCAACGCGCCCGCCGCGTGCCTGCTGCTGCTCTACGAGCTCGTCGGCGAGGAGCAGGGGGTTCCGAGCGAGAAGCTGCGCGGCACGACCCAGAACGACGTGCTCAAGGAGTACATCGCGCGGGGCAACTACATCTATCCGCCGGAGCCCACGATGCGGCTCACCACGGACCTCTTCCAGTACTGCCACGAGAACATCCCCCGCTGGAACACGATCTCGATCTCCGGCTACCACTTCCGCGAGAAGGGCTGCTCGGCGGTGCAGGAGGTGGCGTTCACGCTCTGCTCGGGGATCGCGTACGTGCAGGCGGCGATCGAGAAGGGGCTCGACGTGGACGACTTCGCGCCGCGCCTGGCGTTCTTCTTCAACGGCCACAACAACGTCTTCCAGGAGGTCGCGAAGTTCCGCGCCGCCCGCCGCATGTGGGCGCAGGCGATGCGCGAACGCTTCGGCGCGCGCGACCCGCGCTCGCTGATGC
>JAICYC010000095.1 GCA_025934395.1 Solirubrobacteraceae bacterium
CACGCCGAGCTCGATGAACGTCGACAGGCGCCCGTTCATCCACACGCGGCCGCTGTCCACGCCGTAGATGCCCGCGAGGCACTTCAGCAGGGTGCTCTTGCCGCTGCCGTTGCGCCCGGCGATCCCGAAGAACTCGCCCGCACCGACGTCGAACGTGACGCCGTCCAGCGCGCTGAACGACTGGTGCGAGGTGCGCCGCAACGGGTGCAGCACACGCTCCTTGAGCGTGTGCGTGCGCTCCTCGGGGATGCGGAACGTCTTCGTCACGGCGTCCGCCACGATCGGCGGCGGCTGCTTCGCGGATGGACCTCGCATCGCTAGAGCGTACCGAGGGGATCGCGCCCCCAATCGCGCATCGCAACGCCACGGAAGCTGTGACGATGTATCCGTTGCCCGGTCGCACAAACCCGATGAGCCGCGCTCGCGCGGTCGAGCTCGCCGGCTACCTGAGCGCGTCCGTCGGCGTCGGCGAGGCCGCGCGCGGCTACGTGGGTGCGATGCGCAGCGTCGGGATCGGGGTGCTCGCACACGACGTGCCGCTCCCCGGTCGCGATCCGGCCGGAGCGGTTGTGAGGCAGGGTCCCGCGCCGGAGGCGAGCGCGGTGGGCGCGAACCTGCTGTGCCTGAACCCCGAGCAGATGCTTCCGTTCCTCGCGGGGCCGGACGCGCCGATCACCGCGGGACGCAGCACCGTGGGCATCTGGAGCTGGGAGGTTGACGTCCTGCCGCCCGGGTGGCGGGAGGCTGCTGCCGGCCTCAGCGAGGTGTGGACGTACTCGCGCTTCTCGGCGGAGCTGATCGGCGCCGGGGTGGGGGTGCCCGTGCACAGCGTGCCGCCTCCGGTCACGGCGCCGCGTGCCCCGGCCGCGCCGCCGATCGAGCTGCCCGCCGGCTTCAACGTGCTGATCATGTTCGACTTCCTCTCCACGCTCGAGCGCAAGAACCCGCTCGGCGCGATCGCCGCCTACCGCGACGCGTTCGCGCCCGGCGACGGCGTGTCGCTGATCGTCAAGTCGGTGAACGGTCGCCACCGTCCCGAGCAGCTCGCCGCCGTGACCGCTGCGATCGCGGGACGCCCCGACATCGTCCTGGTGGACCGCACGATGACCGGACCCGAGCGCGACGCCCTGATCGCCGCGTGCGACTGCTTCCTGTCGCTTCACCGCAGCGAGGGGCACGGGCTCCCGATCGCCGAGGCGATGGCGTGCGGGCGCATCGTGGTCGCCACCGGCTACGGCGGCAACACCGAGTTCATGACCGAGGAGAACGCGTACCCCGTGGCGTGGAGGCCGGCGCGCGTCGGTCCCGGGGTGGAGCACTACCCGCAAGACGCGACCTGGGCCGAGCCCGATCGCGCGAGCGCAGTGGCGCTGCTGCGCGAGGCCTGCAAGGACCGTGACCGCGCCGCGCGTCGAGCGCGCCGGGCACAGGCGGATCTGGAGCGCACGCTGTCGCCCGCCGCCGTCGGCGCGCGGATCGCCGAGCGGCTCCGCGCGCTCGATGCCGCGCGCGAGGCGCGCCCTGCCCGGCCGGGCAGCAGGGCGCGGGCGGCGCTCGGACAGGTGGTTGCCCGCGCCCAGCGGGTCGTGCGCCCATGAGCGCCGGCCCGCAGCACGACCGACCCCTCGCCGCGGCCGCCGGAGCCGGCGGGGCGGCGATCGTGATCGCGGCATGGGGGCAGGGCGTCGCCGAGGGTCTCGGCCCGACGCTCGCGAGCGTGTCCGCCGGCGGCGGCAGTGCGGGACGAGTGCTCGTGGCGGTTCCCGAGGACGACGCTGCGGCCGCCGAGGCGGCGATTCGCGATGTGCTGGGCAGACCGGATGGCGGAGGCCTCCACGCGCAAATCGTCACCGCGCCCGGCGGCGCGAGCGCCGCGGTGGCATGCGCGCTGCAGGAGTGCGCATCCGCCGACGTCGCGCTGCTCGTCGCCGGTGTGACGGTCTCCGCCGGGTGGCTCGAGCGCCTGCGGGGAGCCGCCGTCAGCGATTCGACGGTGGCGAGCGCCACGCCGCTGTCCGTCGGGCCGGGCGCGATCGACATCACCCTCGGTGCCGAGCCGGGACCGACCCGCGCCGAGCGCGGTGGTGGCGAACAGGACGCCGCCCGCGTCGCCGGCGCGAGCCTGCGCACGCGCCCGCGCGTGGGGACCGTGGGACCGGCCTGCGCCTACCTGCGCCGGTCCGCGCTGGAGCTGGACGGTCGCTTCGGGGAGCGCGAGCCGCTCCCGCGGGCGCTCGCCGACTGGGGAGAGCGCGTGCTCGCGCGCGGGCTCGTGCACGTGGCCGCCGACGACGTGCTCGTGGGGGCGGCGCCAGCGCGCGCGGATGCGGGCACGCGCGTCGCGCCCGGCCCGGACGATGACGCGGTGCAGTCGGCGATCGCCGCCGACGAGAAGGGCCCGCTGCGCACCGCGCTCCGGCAGGCGTTGACGACCCTGCGGGGGCTGAGCGTGACCGTGGACGCCCGGGCGTTGACCGGCGAGGCGGCCGGCGGCACCCAGACGTACGTGGCCGGCCTCGTGAACGCCCTCGCGCGCGAGCCCGACGTGTCGGTGCGCGCGCTCGTGGCTCCCGACTTCGAGCGCTCGATGCTCGGGGAGGGCCGCGCGCCGGAGGTCGCGCTGCTGCACTACCACGAGGCTCTCGCCGAGCCGGGGCTGAGCGACGTGGTGCACCGGCCGCAGCAGGTGTTCACGGTCGACGACCTGGCGCTGCTGAGGCTCGTGGGCGAGCGGATCGTGGTCAGCCAGCAGGACCTGATCGCCTACCGCAATCCCAGCTATCACGCCGACCTCGAGGCGTGGAGCGCCTACCGCCGCGTCACGCGGCTCGCGTTCGCGGCCAGCGACCAGGTGGTGTTCTTCTCCCAGCACGCGCGTGAGGACGCGGTCGTGGAGGGCCTCGCGACCGCGTCGCGGGCGAACGTCGTCGGGATCGCCGTCGAGCCGCAGGGGGCCGCAGCGCCGGTGCCGCCGTCGTTCGCGGAGCGGATCGCCCGACGGCCGTTCCTGCTGTGCCTGGGCGCCGACTACGCGCACAAGAACCGGCCGTTCGCGATCGAGCTGCTGCGAGAGCTGCGTGTGCTCGGCTGGGACGGGCTGCTGGTGCTCGCGGGTGCGCACGTCCCGCACGGGTCCTCCGCCGCCGAAGAGCGGCGCCTGCTCCACCCGAACGAGGGCCTCGCGGAGCACGTGATCGATGCCGGGCCCGTATCGGAGCGGGTGAAGCAGTGGCTGCTCGCGAACGCGCGCGCGCTCGCCTACCCCACCACGTACGAGGGCTTCGGGCTCCTGCCGCTGGAGGCCGGGCGCGCGGGCATCCCCTGCCTGTTCGCGCCCCAGGCGTCGCTCCGCGAGCTCGCGGGCGCCCAGGCGAGCCTCGTGCCGTGGGATCCGGCGGCCAGCGCCGATGCGGTGCTGGCGCTCCTGCACGACGGGGAGGAGCGCGCACGGCACGTGCGGGGGCTCGCTGCGATCGCCGCACCCACCTGGGAACGGATCGCACGCGACCTGATCGCGGTCTATCGCCGCGCGATCGCCGCCCCGCCGGCGGCCGCCGCCGCGCGTGCGTGGCAGGAGCTCGATCGCGAGGCCTACATCGTGCGGCTCGCCGAGGACGTGGACAAGCTCAAGGGGATCGCGCAGGAGTACCAGGACGCCTACCACGCGCTCGAGGCCCGCGTGGCCGTGGGGCTTCCGCTGATCGACGAGGGCGGCCTGCTCACGCACGCCCAGCAGCGCGGTCTGATGCGGCTCGCCGCACGTCGGCGCGTCGGATCGGTGGTGCTCGGCCCGCTCGGCGCGCTCGGCAGGGCGGGGAAGGACGGTCGCGCAGGTCGTGACCCGGAGGGCGGAGGCTGATCGGCGGCGCCGGTCAGCCAGCCGGCGCCGAGGCGACTCGCGAGTCCTCGCGCTCCTCGTCGGAGTCCGCCGGCTCGCCGGGAAGCCGGACGCGCTCGCGCGGCATCGGCAGCCGTTCGCGCAGCCTGTAGAGGAGGTGGTACCCGATGTGCCTGCGCATGTACGGCCTCGCGCGGGCGAGGGCCTCCGCGTGGGCGATCGGGCGGCCGTGCTCGCGCAGCCGAAGGGCGTCGCACTCCGCTTCGCAGATCTCGGTCCAGGTCGCGGTCTTCTGTTCCTCGTGCACGCGGAACGCCCCCAGGAAGCGCGGCAGCCTGACGATCCGTGCGCCCGCTGCGCGGAAGCGCAGCAGCAGGTCCCAGTCGATCGCGAAGTCGAGGGTCGGGTCGATCCGCCCGCCGGCGGCGTCCCAGATCCGCCGCCGCCAGAACATCGTCTCCTGCGGCACGAAGTCGAGCATCGCGAGCTCCTCGTCGTCGTGCGGCGGGAGCACCCAGATCCCGACCTTGCGGTCGTCCTCGTCGATCATCACGCGCTGGCCGTAGACCACGTCGATCTGGGGGTGCTCGGCGAAGTAGGCGGCCACCGTGGCGAGCGACCCGGGCAGCAGCAGGTCATCGGAGTTCAGGTAGGCCATGATCTCGCCGCTGGTGTGCGCGAAGCCGCGGTTGATCGCGTCGCCCTGGCCGTCGTCCGCTTCAGAGGACCAGCCGCTCAGCTGCTCGTCGTAACGGCGCAGCACGTCGACGGTCCCGTCCTTTGAGCCCCCGTCCTGCACGTAGTACTCGAGCGCGGGATATTCCTGGCTGAGCACGCTGTAGAGGGTTCGCTCGAGCAGGTGTCCCTGCCCGTAGGACGGGGTCACGATCGAGATCGTGGGCGCGGGGACGGGCGGGCGCGCCGTGCTGTAGCTGCGCGGGACGAGCAACGGCCGCGGCTGGTGATGCCGCAGGCGCCCGATCCGTGGCGTGCTCAGCTCGCGCCAGCGCGCGAGCGCGGCCGATGGCACCTTCTGCCAGATCGGGCGTTCGAGCTCGCGCTTCTCGACGGCGTCCGCGTCTTCGTCGAGGACGCGCTCCACATCGAGCATCCTCGCCTCGATCGCGACCATCCGCCTGGCGATCGGATGCACAGGCTGTCCGTGCTCGTCGAGCGTCGGATCCAGGTCGTTCCGCGCCGCCTCCAGTCGCAGCCGGTGATCCCGCAGGATGTCGGCGAGATGCCGCTGGTGATGCGTGTCCAAGGCGCCAACAGTAGTACAGGGATCGTGCGCGCTGAGACCGCTCGCGATCGCCCCTGCCCTTGGTAGCCTGCTGTCCGTGGCTCCCATCCAACCCGGCGGGAACGAGGTGGTGCTCGCGGGCAAGCGGGTGCTCGTGACGGGGGGCGCCGGCTTCCTCGGAGCGCCCGTCTGCGAGCGGCTCGAGGCACGCGGGGCGGCGGAGGTGATCGTGCCCCGCAAAGCCGAATGCGACCTCACCGACGCCCAGCAGGTGGCGAGCCTGTTCGCGGAGACCCGTCCCGCGATCGTGCTGCACCTCGCCGCCGAGGTGGGCGGGATCGGCGCCAACCGCGACAACCCGGGCCGCTTCTTCTACGCCAACATGGCGATGGGGCTGCACATGGTCGAGGAGGCACGGCGGCAGGGAGTGGAGAAGTTCGTGCAGGTGGGCACCGTCTGCTCGTACCCGAAGTTCACGCCGGTCCCGTTCTCGGAGGCGAGTCTCTGGGACGGCTACCCGGAGGAGACGAACGCTCCGTACGGCGTCGCCAAGAAGGCGCTGCTGGTCATGCTCGACGCCTATCGCGACCAGTACGGCATGCGCGGCATCTTCCTGATGCCCACCAACCTGTACGGGCCGCGCGACAACTTCGACCCCGAATCCAGCCACGTGATCCCGGCGTTGATCCGCAAGTGCGAGGAGGCACGCGTCGCCGGAGACCCGAGCATCACGTGCTGGGGGACCGGCTCGGCCTCGCGCGAGTTCCTCTACGTGGACGACTGCGCCGAGGCGATCGTGGCGGCGACCGAGCGCTACGACAGCCCCGAGCCGGTGAACATCGGCGTCGGCCAGGAGATAACGATCAGAAGCCTCGTCGAGCTGATCGCGGAGGTCACGGGCTTCGAAGGCGCGATCGAGTGGGACACCACCAAGCCCGACGGCCAGCCGCGCCGGGTTCTCGACACGACGCGCGCGGCTGCGGAGATCGGCTTCGATGCAACCACCTCGTTCACCGAGGGCCTGCGAAGCACCGTCGAGTGGTATCGAGAGCACCAAGCCACGCTGGATGCCATAGCGCCCCGCTGAGGCGGAGGGGCCCCTACCGCCATGGGGAGTGACCCGGTGAGCGGAGCGCGCACGCCGGCGATCGGTGAACGGCTCGAGCTCGCCGGCGCGACGGAGCGCGTCCGCGCGGTCGTCGCGCATCCCGCTTTCAGCTACGCGGCGATCCTCGCGATCCAGCTCCGCGTGGTCTGGGGCGTCTGGCAGGACAAGGACCTGACGGTCGGCGACACGGCCAACTACTTCGTGGATGTGACCTCGTGGGCGCACGGCGCCCACCTGAACATCGTCTACAACCCGCTCTACTCCGTCATCTGGGGGACGATCCTCGCGGTCGTCCACGACGTGTACGCCGCCGCGACGATCAACCGGCTGGCGATCGTGCTCCTCGCGACGGTGCTGGTGCTCGCGACGATGCGGACGCTGTTCGCCCCTGCCCTGGCGTTCCTGATCGCGCTCTGGTGGGCCGTGGTGCCGCAGAACTTCGCGGTGCTCTACGACGTGCACCTGCTCGGGTTGATCCTCGAGCTCGTGGCCGTGGTGGTCGTGGCCCGCGTGCCGACACGACGCGGCGTCGGCGCGGCGCTCGCGCTGCTGCTCGCCGACGGGCTGCTCGTGCGCACCGAGATGCTCCTCACGACCGCGATGTTCGCGCTCGTGATCCTGTTCGCAGAGCTGAGGAGGCGGCGGTCGGGTGTGCGCGCCCCCGCACCCGTCCACCTGAAGGCGTACGCGATCCCGCTGGCGATCGCGCTCCTTCTCTTCGCCGGGGCGTACTGGCGCTCGCACATCCAGGGCCAGACGGCCCGGGAAATGCTCGAAGCAAAGCAGGAGCTCAACCTCTGCGAGGCGTACGCGTTCAACTACCAGCAGCGCCATCCACAGCGCGTGCCCGGCAACCCGTTCCTGGAATGCAGCGCCATCATGAAGCACGACTTCGGTCGCCCGATGCCGTCGCTCACGCAGGCGATCTCCGCGAATCCGCGGGCGATGGCGGGCTTCTTCGCGTGGAACGTCGAGCTGCTGCCCGCGGGCAGCGAAGTGGCGCTGTTCGGCGCGACGTCGAGTGGCAAGAACCCCGCCTATCCACCCCCCCGCATGCACGAGCTCTACGCGGGGCTCCTCGGGCTCGCCGCGCTCGCGCTGATCCTCGTCGGGGGCGCGCTGGGAGCGCGTGAGGCGCGGCGGGAGGAGCGCGTCCGGCGTTGGGTCGGCGATCGTCGGTGGCCGCTCGCGGTGCTCGCGACGATCGTCCTGGGGAACCTGATCGTGGTGATCGACCAGCGGCCGTGGGCGGAGTACATGTACGGGGTCACGATCGGCCTGATGGTCCTCGTGGGGATGGGCGCGACCGTCCTGCTGCAGCGCAGGCGCCTGCGGTGGCTGACCGCGCCCGCCGCGGCGCTCGCAGCGGTGCTCGTGCTCGCCCTGCCGTCGTACTACAGCCCGGCGCCACGGCCGCTCTACGAAGGGGTCTCGCGCCTGCAGCCCGTGGCGGCGGCGCTGCGCCGGCCCGGCAGCGTGCTCGTGAGCGGCACGAATCCGACAGACCTGTGCTTCTACCTCTCCCGTACCTACCAGGGGTACTGCTCAGGCCTCGATTGGTCAACGCTGCGGGCGCTGGTCGCCTCCGGAACCCCGCTGCCGGCGGCTCTGTCCAAGGCGGGTGCCACCGCGATCTACGCGGATCCCGGGATGGTCGCCGACCCCCTCCTCGCGCCGCTGCTGAAGGCTCCTCGCGCCGCGGGCTGGCGGCAGCTCGCAGGCGGCGTGGGCAGGTACGGTCCGTGGCGCGTGCTGGTCCCCGCGAGGCCCGCACCCCTGCGCCAGTGAGAACGGCCGCGGCGCACGGGCCCGTGCCGCGCTGACGATTCGTCTAAATCGGCGCATCGAACTTTGGATCTGTGGTGTCCTGCCGATCTTGGAAGTGATGGCTCCGCGCCCCAAATCGACCGGCTCGCACGTGCGCCGCGCGATCTGCGGCCTCGCCGGCGCTTTGGCCGTGGCGCTCGCCCTCCCCGCTGCGAGCCCCGCCGCCCTCCTGACCGTGGGCAGCCCGCTGTCGGTCCCCGCGACGCTCAACACCGCCGAAGACCTCGCCTACCCGGGCACCTACACGGCGGTCCCGCCCACGCCCGAATACCCCACCGGCCGGGTGCACACCTTCCACTTCGGCTCCGACGCGG
>JAICYC010000013.1 GCA_025934395.1 Solirubrobacteraceae bacterium
CTTTTCGATCGCGAACTGGCCGGTGACGGTCTCGTAAGCGCCCTTGGCGAGCCCCACGCAGTTGACCGCCCATCCGGGGATTTCGCCCGAGCACGAGAACGTGTCGGCGAGCTGCTTGCCGGCGGTGTCGCTCACCGTGGGTGGGCTCGACACGCCGGTGACCGGGACCTGTGACTGGAGCTGGTAGCCGGTGATCGGCCCGTCGCAGTAGAACGAGTACCTGACCTGGGTTTCTTCGCTGCCCGGTTCCGGTTCGCCCTTGGTCAGGTTCCCGAGGCAGCTGTAGTTGTTGGGGTTCGATTCTTCGGCCTGGCTCAGCGCCGGCACGCTGAGCAGCATCATCACGGCGCCCGCGAGCGCCGCGAGCCGTCCGATCGCTTCGCGGCGGGCTGTCAGTGGTGGGTGCAACGTGTCTCCAGTCGTCGGTGGGTGGTCGTGGGTGGGTTGGTCTCAGTGCAGGAGCGCTTCGACGCTCTTCCTGGGTGAGCTCGGGTCGAACGCCGTCGACGGCCTGGCGCCCGCCCTGGCGAACGGTGAGATCAGCAGCGCTCCCGCGGGCGGTTCGCTCGTGAGCGTCGCGCTGGAGCTGCCCGCGGCGAGGCCCGCCAGCGTCGGCTGGGCGACGGTTGCGAACGTCACCACCACGAGCCCGTGTTCCCTGTAGGCGGGCGTCGCGGTGATCGTCGCCAGCGTTTCCTTCAGGAAGGTGTCCGCGGCGGTGAGCTCTCCGGGGCTTTCCGGGGCGCAGCTCGCGCCGGCTGCCCCTTCCGGACACGGCGGCTGGACGATCGAGTGCAGCAGCGGCGGCGGAGATCCGGTCGAAGGCGGTTCGAGCAACGCGGCCTCGCCCGCGAACGCGCTCGCCGAGAGCGCGGACCAGCCGCTGAGCAGCGTGCCCGAGGCGATCGCCTGCCCGTCGATGTACGGGGCCGCGCTCGCCTGCGAGAGCGCCGCGGAGAACGTGGGCCCCGCAAGCTCGATCAGCCACACGTTCGTGACGGATGGAAGCTTCTTCCCGCCGCCCGACGGGCTCGAGGATCTCGATTCCGCTTCGCCGGCGGCGGTTTCGGTGCCGCTCGCCGGCGTCGCGGGCGCGGGCGCAGCCGCCGGCGTTGCCGGGGCGGGCGTGGGCGTCGAGGTGATCGCCGGGGGAGTTGCGGCCGCCTGGACCGCCTGAGCGGCCGCGGCGGCGGCTTCCTGCTGCGCGTGCTCGCGCACGGCGAGGCTCGCCACGAGCGCGGGGAGCTGCGCGGCGAGGGTGCCCGCGGCCGACGAGCTCTCCGGGCCGGGGCCGACCGCCGCCCCGACGGCAACGCCGATGCCGAGCATCACCGCTGCGAGCGTGGCACTCAAGCGCGCTCGCGGGAGGCGGGCGCCTCGCGGGAGGTCGCGCGCGGGGGCGCCCCGTCCGAGGTCGTGAGCGCCTGTCGGGTCCGCGTCGGGGCCCGCGGCGTGGGCGTCGGGTACCGCAGCGCGGGCGTCGGGGGCGGAGGTCTCGTCCATTGGTCTGGTGTCGGTGTCGTGGAACCGGCGCACGGGCGGAAGCCCATTGCGCATAATTCAGCTTATCCTGATCTAATCGATGAGGATTATGGTATGTTCGCCCGGCGAACTTGTCAAACGACTGTCAACACACCCAGAACGGAGTCACCTGCAAATGACACGCATCCGCCGTCTCTCCGCCGCCACCGCGGCGGTTGCCGCACTCGGGGTCGCGGCGCCTGCGGCCGCCTCCGCGGCAACCACGATCACGATCAGCGGGGCCACAGCGTCGTACCCGCTCGTGTCGCTGCTGGCGCAGAAGTACAACAAGGTCCACCCCAAGAAACTGAAGTTCAAGATCGCCCAGGGCGGCGCGCAGATCGGCGTCAACGACGTCGCCGCGGGGCGCGTGACGATCGGCGACGTCTCGCGCGATCCCGAAGCCAAGGACCCCGCGGGGCTGGTCTTCTACCCGATCGCCAAGTACGCGATCTGCGTGGTGACCAACAGATCGAACCCGCTCGGGAACCTCACGAGCGCCCAGCTCGCGTCGATCTTCACGGGCAAGACGAGATCCTGGAGCGGCGTCTCGGGCGCGAGCGCGTCGGGCACGATCGACGTGATCAGCCGCACCTCGGTGGCGGGCGTCCTGACGAACTTCCAGACGATCCTGCTCGAAGGCAGGAAGGTCGTCGAATCCGCCACCCAGGAGGCGTCCGAGGGTCTGCTCAAGCAGCAGGTCGAAAGCGACCCGAACGCGATCGGCTTCACCTCCAGCTACCAGGCCGACAAAGGCGGCGTCAACGCGGTCGGCCTGAACGGGGTGAGGTGCACCCGGTCCACGGCGGTCTCCGGGCAGTACTCCGGCGTGGCCCGCTTCTACGAGGTCACGAAGGGGAGGGCCACCGGTGCCGCATCGCAGTTCATCGGCTGGATCGAGAAATCGGCGGCCGCCAAGAAGATCATCAACACGCAGTGGATCACGATCAGCTGAGACGGTGCGCAGCCGTCTCCTGAGCCCCTGGCCCGACCGCCGCGCCGAGCGTACGCTCGGCGCGGTGTCGCTCCTGATCGGCGTCGCCGTGATCGCGATGATCGCGTTCGTCGCCGTGCAGGCGTGGCCGACCCTCAGCCACAACGCCGGCATCGCGTGGCTGGGCTCGGGCGGCAAGCTCGAACGCCAGGTCGAAGCGATGAACAACGCGGGCACGGCGCCGTCGGCAGCGGCCTACCACCTGCGTGCCTGGCCGCTCGTCTACGGCACGCTTCTGACGACCGTCCTCGCGGTGGGGTTCGGGCTGATCATCGCGATCCTGTCCTCGATCTTCATCGTGGAGCTCGCGCACGATCGCCTGCGGAGCATCGCCGTCCCCGTGATCAGGTTGCTCGCGTCGGTGCCCTCCGTCGTCTACGGGCTGCTCGGGATCCTCGTGCTCGTCCCGTTCGTCGGGAACCACATCATCACCAGCTCCGAGAAGGCCAAGCACGCCGGCGAGCTGCAGCTCACCGGACAGGGGCTGCTCGTGACCGTGGTGATCCTCACCCTGATGGTCACGCCGATCATGGTCGCGCTGATCTGCCAGGCGCTGCAGTCGGTGCCGAACGCCTGGCGGGAGGGCGCGATCGCGCTGGGGGTCAACCCCGTGCGCGCGATCCTCGCCGTGACGCTGCGGGCTGCTCGTCCTGCGATCGTCGCCGCGGCCGTGCTCGCCACGGCGCGCGCGCTCGGCGAGTCGATCATGGTCGCGATGGTCTCCGGAGGCGTGTCGTTCGCGCCGCGGCCCTCGGACGGCTTCGCGGCGATCTTCGAGCCGCTGCGCACGCTCGCGTCGTTCATCGTCTCCTTCCAGGAAGGCACGGGCGCGACGGCGCTCAAGTCGAGCCTCTACGCGTTCGCGCTGCTGCTCCTGTTCAGCGCCCTCGTGCTCTCGATCGGCGGCTATCTGATCAAGCTGCCTCTGCGCCGCCACCAGGTGAAGGGGTGAGCGTGTACGCGCGGGAGCGGCCCGTGACAGCCGGCCCCGGCCGGCGCTCCTCGCCGCTGAGCTGGCGCTGGGTCGATCGTCTCGTGCTCGCGCTCGCGTGGGCCGTCGGCATCGGCCTGTGCCTCGTGACGGGTGCGATCGTGATCTACATGGGGGTGCGCGGGGTCCAGTACCTGCGGCCCGGACTGCTCTTCTCACGCCCTGCGTTCGGCACCACGCAGAACGAAAGCGGCGGGTTCCTGGACCCGATCGCGGGAACGGGGATCCTGACCGCGATCGGGATCTGCCTCGCGCTGCCGCTGGCGGTCGCGAGCGCGCTGTGGGTCGCCGAGTACGGCCGGCCCTCGTGGCTCGCACGGGTCGTCGAGTCGAGCATCGAGGTCGTCGCCGGCACCCCCGACATCGTGTTCGCGCTGTTCGGCCTGGCCCTGTTCCAGACGCATCTGTTCGCGCCGTTCTCGTTCACCTCGTCCGGCGGCGGCGTGTTCGGTCGATCGTTCTTCGCCGCCGGGGCGATGATGTCGCTGATCGCGCTGCCGCCGATCTTCGTGGCCACCCGGGACGGGCTGGAGGCGATCCCGGTGCACGTACGCGAGGCGGCGTTCGCGCTCGGCAAGACGCGGATCGCGACCATCCGGCGCGTGCTGCTGCCCACGGTGCGCTCGAACATCGCCACCGGCGCCACGCTCGGCGTGAGCCGCATCATCGGCGACACCGCGATCGTGGTGCTGCTGCTCGGCTCCACGCTGCGGCTGGAATCGCAGGGCAGCGTCCCCGGGATCGACGTCCTGCGGGGCACCGGGTCCACCCTCACGAGCTACGTGTTCGACAACTCTCCGGCAGGCGAAGGCGCGGCGCCCGAAAAGGCCTACGCGGCCGCGTTCGTCCTGCTGCTCTGCGTGCTCGTCCTCAACCTCGCGCTTGCGCGCATCGGTCGTTCCTCGTCGGAGGAGACCGGCCTCACCGTGGCCCAGGGCATCGTGTGACCGGTTCCGGCGGACCCCTTTACAAGACCGCCGCCGGCAGCTATCCTCAGCAAATCGATGTGTAAAGGTATATCAATGGAGATAGTGGCCGATGAGTCCTGAGACGATGCTGCTCGACCCGTTCACGCGTCCCGATCCGGCCGGCGTGGCCGGTGCAGGGACGACGGCCGGCGAGACCGGCGGCGAGGGGGAGCGCGTGACGCGAGGGCGCCCGGTACCGCCCGTCCGCACGATCGTCATCGATCGACCACCGGTCCCGGTTGCGCCCCCGCACGCCCGCGAGGCCGTGCGCCCGGGGCGCTCTGCCGCCGGCCCCGAGCGCATCCGCGTCGAGGACGTGCACATCTCCTACGTGGAGCGCGACGCCGTCAGGGGCGTCTCGCTCTCGATCCACCAGGGCGAGGTGCTCGCGCTGATCGGCCCCTCCGGCTGCGGCAAGACGACGCTGCTGCGCACGCTCAACCGCCTCACCGAGCTGACGCCCGGCACCACGCGCAGCGGGAGCATCCTGCTCGACGGCGAGGACATCCACGAGCTCCCCGACACGACCCTGCGCTCGCGCGTGTCGATGGTCTTCCAGCAGCCCAACCCGTTCCCGATGTCGATCTTCGACAACGTCGCGTTCGCGCTCCGCGAGCAGTCGCGCAAGCGCCCGGGCCGCAGGGAGCTCGAGCCGCTCGTCGTGGACGCGCTCAGGCGCGCCGGTCTCTACGACGAGGTCCGCGACGACCTCGACAAGCCCGCGCTGCGCCTCTCCGGCGGCCAGCAGCAGCGCCTGTGCATCGCGCGCGCGATCGCCGCGCGACCGGAGGTGCTGCTGATGGACGAGCCGTGCAGCGCCCTCGACCCGATCTCCACGAACACGATCGAGAAGCTCATCGGTGAGCTGCGCCGCGACCTCGCCGTGGTGGTCGTCACCCACAACCTCGCGCAGGCGCAGCGGATCGCGGACAAGGTCGCGTTCATGTACCTCGGCGACCTGATCGAGTACGGAACCGCCGCCGACGTGTTCGACTCGCCGCGCGCGGAGCGCACGCGCGACTACGTGCGCGGGGCGTTCGGCTGAGCGCCGCGCCGCGCCGGCCCGATCTGGAGTGAGCACCTTGAGCCTCGTCCCCGTGCCCGCCGAGCAGCCCGACACCGCGTGCAGCGCCTGCGGCGCAACGCTGCTGGGCGACCAGCGCTACTGCCTGGAGTGCGGGAACCCCGCATCCCCCGTGCGGCTGGCGTTCCTCGACGTGCTCGAGGCCGACCGGGCCCGCACCGTGCAGGAGGCGGACCGGGCGCCCGCTCCGCTGAGCGCCGGCTACGCGCCGGTGTACGACGGCCCCGGCGCGGCGGGCTGGCTGCGCCGCAACAACGCGGTGCTCACGCTGCTCGCGGTGCTCGCGCTGTGCCTGATCGCGGGGCTGCTCGTGGGTCACTGGGCGTCGGGCAAACAGGCGCCCGCCGCGCCCACGACGATCAAGGTCGAAGGGCTGGGCGCGGTTGCGGCCGGCCCCACCGGCGGCTCCACGAGCGCGCCCGCCGCGAGCACCACCGAATCGAGCAAGTCGAGCGCCAGGGAAGAAGCCGAAGCGGCGAAGGCTGCCGCCAAGGAAACCGCCGCCGAAAAGGCGCCGCCGCCGGCGCCCAAGAAGGTCACCAAAAGCGAACTGCAGAAACTGTCGAGCACCAGCGGGAGGAAGCACGACGAAGAAATCGAAGCGCACGGCGCGGAACCGATCGAAACGGGATGACGGCGAGCACGAGCCAGGAGGGCTCCGGGGGAGCGCTGCTGCCCGTCGGCGGGCTGGTTCCCGCCGCCCGCACGCAGGCGGGTGTCGGTTCGATGTCCGACCTGCGCCGCCGCCGGTACGAGCTCGCCGAGCGCGTGGCCTCGCTCACGTGGGACCTCGGCGGCCTGGCGTACGAGATGGCGATCCGCGACCACTACCGCCTCGACGTGATCGCTCGGAGAGCCGCCGAGCTGCAGCAGGCCGATGCCCAGCTCGGCGAGGTGCAACGGCTGCTCGCAACCGCCGAGGCGGGCATCCACGGGCAATGCCGCTCCTGCGGGGCGGTGCACAGCCGCGGTGCCGCCTACTGCTGGCATTGCGGGGCGCCGCTGATCGAGGAGGCGCGTCCCTCCGTGCTCCACGGCGATCAGCCAACCGTCTAGCGCCGCCCGGCGGCACCCGCGCGCACGGCTAGCCTGCGCCGCATGCCCAAGGTGACCCCGCTCGCCTCCGCCTGTGCGATCGCGCTGGCATGCGCGATCGCGCCGGCCGCCTCGCTCGCCCGCCCGCGGCACCACGCCGCGCCGCCTCCGCCGCGCGAAGCCGGGTGTGAGATGTTCCCGGCGGGCAACCCGCTCAACCGCGCCATCTCACACGCCCCGGTCGACCCACGCTCGGCGCAGTACGTGGCGAGCATCGGGCTGGGCGCGCATCTGCATCCGGACTTCGGCACCAACCCCGGGTACGGCATCCCTTACTCGATCGTGCCCGCCGCGCAGCCGAAGGTGCCGATCGCCTTCGACGGATACCCCTCGGAATCCGACCCCGGGCCGTATCCCGTCCCGCCGGGGGCGCCGGTGGAGGGGTCCGGCGACGAAGGCGACCGCCACGTGCTCGTGCTGCAGCGGGGCAGCTGCCGCGACTACGAGCTGTACGCTGCCGCCCGCAGCGCGCGGGGGTGGACGGCCGGCTCGGGCGCGGTCTTCAACCTGCGCAGCAACGCGCTCCGCCCCGAAGGCTGGACGTCAGCAGACGCCGCCGGGCTGCCGATCCTGCCGCTGCTCGTCCGCTATCCCGAGGTGCGGGCGGGTCGCATCGACCACGCGCTGCGCGTGACGGTCCCCCGCACCCAGCGCGGCTACATCCATCCGGCCACCCACCTCGCATCCGCCAGCGAGGACCCCGGCCTCCCGCCGATGGGCCTGCGGCTGCGCCTGAAGGCCGGCTACAGCCTCGCCGGCTTCCACGGTGAGTCGCTCGTCGTCCTTCGCGCGCTGAAGCGCTACGGCCTGATCGTCGCCGACAACGGGTCGCCGTGGTACATCACAGGCGCACCCGATCCGCGCTGGAACGACGACGACCTCGAGCAGCTGAAGCGCGTGCCGGGGTCGGCATTCGAAGCGGTGCAGAGCGGACCGATCCGCCGCGGCTGAGCGGCCGCGCCGATTCCGCCCGTGCGCTCGCGGGCTACGCCGACGGCGTCGGCTCGGAGGGAGCCGGAGCCGGAGCTGTCTCGGCCTGCGCGGGCGGCGTCTGCGTGGTCGCGGACTGCTGCTGCGGGGGCGAGATCGATGTCTGCGCGGGCGCTTTCGAGTCGCCGGTGATCGAGTCCTTGAATTCACGCATCCCGGAGCCGAGCGAGCGCCCGATCTCGGGCAGACGGCGCGCGCCGAACACGAGCAGCAGGATGACCACGAGGAACGCGATGTGGAGTGGGTTGTCGAGTCCCATCACCGACCAGTCTAGGCGATCGGGTGGCCCTCGCAAGCGCGCTCAGCGACCACGCGGCCCCGCGGGCCGCAGCGTGCGATACGCAAGCTGCGCGGCCACCGCGATCACGAGCGCCGCGAACGCGTCGCGCAGCACCCTCCCCGAGAGCGCGTTGGCGAGCGCGACGCCGAGCGCTGCGCCTGCGAGCGAGAGCAACCCGAGGAGCAGCGCGTCGCGGCGGACCACGTTGCCGTAGCGGTCCTGGCGGACCGCGCCCACGAGCGCCACGGGCACGATCGCCAGCAGCGACGTCGCCTCCGCCTGATGCTGGCTGAGGCCGATGAACAGGACCAGGCCGGGCACGAACAGCACGCCTCCGCCGACCCCGAGCAGGCCCGCCAGCACGCCCGCGGCGAGCCCGATCGCAACGGCGCCGATCACCGCGCGAGGAGCTCCACCGCGCTCGCCACCAGCACCACGGCGAACAGCAGCGACAGCACCCTGCCCTGCATACGCTGCGCCAGAGCGGTGCCGAGCACGACACCTGCGACCGCCGGCACGCCCACGAGCACCGCGTCGAGCACGCGCACGTTCCCGTAGAGCCCCTGCGCGCCGGCGGCGAACGCCGCGATGAACACGATCGCCGCCAGCGACGTCGCCGTGGCGGCGTGGGCCTCGTAGCCCAGCCACAGCACCAGCAGCGGCACCATCACCGCGCCACCGCCCACCCCGAACACGCCGCTGAACAGGCCCGCGAGCGTCCCGATCGCCGCGAGCCTCGCCGGGCGCGCCAGAAGCGCCTCAGCGGGCTGACGCACGGCTGCGCGGACGGGACATGGTGCGCGGCATACTAGACCCGTGTCACCCGCCGCAACCCTCGTGGAGGCGCTGGAGCCGCTCCGCGCGGACCCTTCCCACTCCGCCGTGCTGCTGGACATCGACGGCACGCTCGCGCCGATCGTCAGACACGCGGCGGACGCGCACGTGCCCGAGGCCACGCGCTCGCTGCTGATCGCGATCTCCCACCGCTACGAGGTCGTGGGCTGCGTCAGCGGCCGCCGCGCCACGACCGCGCGGCAGATCGTGGCGATCGGGACGATCGCGTACGTGGGCAACCACGGCGGGGAGCTGCTGCGCCCGCGCGCGACCGCGCCCGAGGTCGATCCCGAGCTGGCGGCGTGGACGGAGCGTGTGCGGAAGTTCTCCGCCGAGCAGTACACCGCTGAGGCGCAGCGGCTGCGCGTCCGCACCGAGGACAAGGACGCGATCGCCGCGTTCCACTGGCGCGGCGCCCCGGACGAGGACGCCGCCGCGGAGATGGTTCGCCGGATCGCCGAACGCGCGCAGGAGCGAGGCTTCGCGACCCACTGGGGGCGCAAGGTGCTCGAGGTGCGGCCGCCGGTGCCGCTCGACAAGGGCATCGGGATCGCGATGCTGCTGCGCGGGACCGACGTCGCCGGCGCCCTGTACGTCGGCGACGACGCGACCGACCTGGATGCGTTCCGCGGGCTGCGCTCGCATGTCGAGGAGGGCACGCTGCAGAGCGCTCTGTGCGTGGCGGTGGCCTCCGACGAAGCGCCGCCGGAGCTCGCCCGCGAGGCCGACCTCACGGTCGACGGCCCCGCGGGAGTGCGTGGTCTGCTCGAGGCGCTTCTCTAGCGTGAGGTTCGTCGACTTCCTGCGCGCCACGGTGCTGCTGAGCGCAGCCGCTGCGACCGCGCTCGGCACCGTCACGGTGCTCGCCGGCGCGGGGAGCGCCAACAAGCTGCTCGTCCCGATCGCGATCGGCTGGTGGGTGATCGCGGCGGTGATCGGCGCCCGCATCGGGCGGCGCGCGCAGACCACGCCGCCGATCGCGAAACTGCTGGCAGGCGCGAAGGCGGTCACCACGCTGCCCGAGCACCGGCCGGGCGCTACGCTCGTGAACCGCCTGTGGCCGCTGCTGCTGTTCACGCTGCTGGCGGGCGGGCTCGCGTTCCTCGCGCCGCAGATCCCCGGCATCGCAACCGGCTTCGCGATCATCTGGTCGCTCGCCTGGAGGCGCCAGGACGGCGCCGTCGCCGCGATCGAGGAGCGTGATGGCGCGTGCTTCTACGTGCGGCCCACCTCGCCCTTCCGCCCGATGGCGCTGGACCGGACGCCCGGCTTCAAGGCGCTGCGCAACGAACGGGTCGGCGGCGCCGTCACGTGAGGGGCCACGCCGGGGCCGGGGGGACGGCCGCCTGACGATGTCCGACGTGCTGATCGTCTCGCTCGGCTCCACGCACGGGCTGCGCGTAGCCGACCAGCAGCTCGCCGAGGCGATCGAGGCGGCGGGCGCCACGGTGCGGCTGGCTCGCGCGCGGCCGCCACGCCCGGTGCGGACCCTCGCCGCAACGGACCTCGCATGGGCGATGGCCGCTCGGCGCGCGGCGCGTGCCGCGCTCGCGAGCGGCCCCGCGCCGCGCGCGATCGTCTACTCGAGCACCACCGCCGCGCTGCTCTGGCCCCGGCCCGGCGCGGTGCGCTTCGACGCGCCCGCCGCAGGCAACCGCCCCGGGCGCCACGGCGTCTGGCAGCGCCCGCTGGAGCGCCGTCGCCTGCGCGCTGCACCGCTGCTGCTGCCCTGGAGCGAGGGCGCCGTCGCGGAGCTCGGGCCGCACGCCCGGGGCGCCCCGGCCCTCGTGCTGCCCGTCGCGGTCGAGGCCTCCGGGGTGGCCGCAGGGCGCGACGTGGCGGTGCTCACGTACGCCGCCAACCCTCGCAAGAAGGGGCTCGACCGCGTGCTCGCGGCGTGGGCGCAGCTGCAGGACGCCAGACGCGCGGGCGAGGAGCTCCTCGTCGTCGGCACCAGCGAGCTCGAGTGCGCCGCCGCGGGCATCGACGTGCGCGTGCCGGGCGTGCAGATGCTCGGCCCGCAGTCGAGCGCCGACTACCGCGCGCTCGTGCGCCGGGCGCGCGCCTTCGCGTGCGCGCCGCGGCGGGAGGACTACGGGATCGCGCAGCTCGAGGCCCTGGCGGACGGCGCCCAGCTCGTCACCACCCCGGCGCCCGGCCCGTACGCGGCGCTGCCGATCGCGCGCGAGCTCGATCCGAGGCTGGTCTCCGACGACCTAGCCGGCGCCCTGCGGTCCGCGCTCCGGGAGCCGCGCGCCGACTACGCCGAGCGGGCCGTCCGTGCGGTTGCGCCGTATCGCGTCGCGGCGATCCGCAGCCGCGTCGCCGAGGACCTACTTCCGCGCCTGCTTGCCGAGCCTCGCTCCCCGAGGCCGACGACCGAGCAGCTCGGCTAGGGGAAGCGTGTTGGCCACGTCGCCTGGGCCGAGCCACGCCCGCCGCGCGGTCGCGATCCCCCACCGCATGTTCGCCAGCGTCGCGATCCTGTGGGCATCGGAGTCGATCACGAGCGTCACGCCCGCGCGCGCCGCCGCGCGGGCGTTGACGTCCGAGAGGTCGCGCCGGTCGGGGTTCGCGTTGACCTCCAGCAGCGTGCCCGTGCGCGCTGCCGCCTCGAACACCGCGTCGAGCGCGAGCGCGTAGGGCGCCCGCTGCTCGATCTTGCGCCCGGTGGGGTGCCCGATCGCATCGACGAGCGGATGCTCGATCGCGGCGATCATCCGCTCGGTCATCGCCTGCTCGCTCATCGCGAACGACGTGTGCACGCTCGCGACCACCCAGTCGAGCTCCGCGAGCAGCTCGTCCTCGTAGTCGAGCGATCCGTCGGGGAGGATGTTCACCTCGCTCCCCGGCAGCAGCTCGATCCCGTCGATCGACGCGTTCGCCTCGCGCACGCGCTCGATCTGGACGCGCAGCTGCTCGGGCGAGACGGCGTTCCCGAAGCCGTGGCTCGCGGAGTGGTCGGTGATCGCGAGGTACTCGTAGCCGCGCTCGCGCGCCGCGGTTGCCATCTCGGCGATCGTGCTGTGGCCGTCCGAGGCGATCGTGTGGCTGTGCAGGTCGCCGCGGATGTCGCCCAGCTCGACCAGCTCGGGTGCCTCGACGAGATCGAGCTCGCCACGGTCCTCGCGCAGCTCCGGCTCGAGAAAGGGCAGCCCGAGCCGGGCGTACACGTCCCGCTCGCTCGCGTGCGCCTCCGTGGCGCCGTTCGCGTCGTCGAGGATCCCGTACTCGGAGACGTGCAGGCCGCGGCGCACAGCGCGCTCGCGCAGCGCCGCGTTGTGCCGGCCCGAGCCCGTGAAGTGCTGGAGCAGGTTGCCCAGCTGCGCGGGATGGCCGATGCGCAGGTCGACCGCGGCGCCCGTGTGCGCCACCGCCCGCGCGCCCGCCTTGCCGGCCGTCCCAACCCGCTCGATCTCCGGGAGCCGCCCGAGGCTCTTGGCGAGCGTCGTGGGCCGCGTGGTGACCGCGACCAGGTCGATGTCCTTGACGCTGTCGGCCTGCCGCCGCAGCGAGCCCGCGGGGATCACCTGGGTGCCCTCGCCGCCCTGCTCGCGCAGGCCGCGGGCGAGCGTCTCCGCCAGCTCCAGCGCACGCGGAAGCAGGATGCGCGGCGCCCCCAGGTGCTCCGACTCCTCCAGGCGCGCCAGCGATGCGAGCACGCCCTCCTCGAAGCGCGCACCGAGGCCCCTGACGGTGCGCAGCCGGTGGGCCTCCGCGGCCGTGCGCAGCGCCTCCAGCGAGTCCACGCCCAGCTCCTCGAACAGCAGCCGCGCCCGCTTGGGCCCGAGGCCCTGCAGGCGCGTGATCGCCACGAGGCCGGGGGGGAACTTCGCGCGGAGCTTCTCCGCCGCGGGAATCGAGCCCGTGTCCACGAGCGCGAGGATCTTCTCGTGCAGGGTCGCGCCAACGCCCGGGAGCTCTGTCGTGCGGCCCTCGCGCGCAAGCTGCGCCACCGAGACGGGCGCCTCGCGCACGCTCTTCGCAGCGCTGCGGTACGCCAGCACGCGGTGCACGATCGCGCCGTCGAGCTCGTACAGGTCTCCCAGCTCGCCGAGCGCGTCCGCGATCTGGCCGTTGGAGGGATCGGCGCGGGGCACGCCCCCAGCCTATGCCGCGATCGCCTCGCGGGGGTCCAGGCGCCCTGCGCCGGCGTGCCGGGCGGCCGCGACGCGCCCGCCCCGGCGTGCCCGCGCGGGCGTGGCTAGGGTACGCCGACCAGATGTCCGGCGTGCCCTGGCTGATCCTGCCCACCTACAACGAGGCCGAGAACGTGCGTGCGATCGTGCTCGCCGCCGGCGAGGTGCTCGCGCGCGCGTCCGAGGACGGCTACCGCGTGCTCGTGGTGGACGACGGCTCGCCCGACGGCACGGGCGAGCTCGCCGACGCGCTCGCCGGCGAGCACGCATGGGTCGAAGTCCTCCACCGCAGCGAGAAGAACGGGATCGGGCCCGCCTACCTCGCGGGGTTCCGCCACGCGCTCGACCGGGGCGCGGGCTACGTGATGGAGATGGACTCCGACTTCTCACACGACCCAGCCGACCTCGCACGCCTGCTGGCAGCGGCGCGCGGCGAGGCGGACCTCGCGCTCGGCTCGCGCTACGTGCCGGGAGGCGGCGTGCGCGACTGGGGCCTGCTCCGGCGCTTCGTCAGCGAGGGCGGATCGACCTACGCGCGCTGGGTTCTCGGGCTGAAGGTCCGCGACCTCACAGGCGGCTTCAAGTGCTTCCGGCGCGAGGTGCTCGAGGCGATCCACTTCGACAGCGTGCGCTCGCAGGGATACGCGTTCCAGGTCGAGCTCACGTACCGGGCCGTGCAGGCGGGCTTCCGCGTCCGCGAGGTGCCGATCACGTTCCGCGAACGCGAGCACGGGCAGAGCAAGATGTCCTGGCGCATCGCCGCCGAGGCGATGTGGCTCGTGCCGCGGCTGCGCTTCAGGTAGCCACCGGCGCCGCCGATGCTGAGGCGATGGATGCCTCGGCCTATGCGTTCGTGCACGGCGTGCGCCACACGCGCGCGACGCTGCGCAGCTGGCAGCGGGCACCCGGGCGCATCGTCGGGCGCTGGGTGGCGGGCGCAGCCGCCGCCGCTGCAGCGCTGCTGATGGCCGTGTGGGGCGTCTCGCTCCTCGACCACGGCTACGAGCAGCTCCTGCGCCTGGAACCGCCGTTCGCCGTCGGCGGGATCTCCGACGTGCTCCGCGTCGTCCGGAGCAACATGCTCGTGCTCGCGCTCCACGCGATGGCCTGTGTGGCGGGGTTCATCGCGGGCAGCTCCCTGCCGCTGCAGGCCGAGGGCAAGCGAGGCGTCTCGCGGTGGCTGCACGAACACGGCGGGCGCATCGCGATCGGGTTCGTCGTGTGCGCGACGGCCTTCTCGCTCAGCGCGCAGGCGTACGTGATCGGCCACTCGCTCGCCGGCGTCTCGCACTTCCTCGGCGTCGCGCCCGGCCTGCTCCTGGTGTCGGTGCTGCCGCATGCGCTGCCCGAGCTGATCGCGCTGTTCCTGCCGCTCGCCGCGTGGATCATCGCCAGCCGGCGCGGCGAGTGGGAGCAGCTGCTCGCCGCCACCGTCGTCACCCTCGCGATCGCCGTGCCGGTGGTCGTGCTCGCGGGGTTCGTCGAGGTCTACGTCTCGCCGCGGCTGTTCACCGCGGTCACCAACATCCACGCGCCGATCGTCCGGCACACGACGTTCGAAGGCGAGTCGTGGACCGTGACCGTGCGCTGACCGCGTCCGCGCGCTGACCGCGTCCTCAGCGGTCTTCGGGTTCCTCCTCGACCGGCACGCTCGCGTCGTCGCGCAGCAGGATCACCAGCAGCAGCACTGCGCCCCCGATCACAACGCCCATGATCAGAGGGCCGCTCACGGCGAGAACGAACATCGCTGGAGACGATAGCCGCCGCTCGGCCGGGGCCGCGCGGCGCCACCCCCGAGACCCTTCCTTCATTTTGTATAGTAAGGGGTACGCGAACAAGGAGACCGAAGGAGATCCCATGGCAGGCACGCTCATGCAGGTGACGGACACGAACTTCGACGCCGAGGTGATCGAGGCGGCAGAGCCCGTGCTGGTCGACTTCTGGGCGCCGTGGTGCGGACCCTGCCGAGTGGTCGCGCCGGTGCTCGAGGAGATCGCCTCCGAGCGCGAGGACCTTCGCATCGTGAAGCTCGACATCGACGAGAACCCCCAGACGGCAGCACGCTTCGGCGTCCTGTCGATCCCCACGATGATCCTGTTCAAGGGTGGGCAGCCCGCCGCGACGGTCGTGGGCGCCTATCCCAAGAAGAAGCTCGAACAGGAGCTCGAACCGGCTCTCAGCGCGGCGTAGCGCGCCGCGTCGGGCAGGGCGCGGGGGGAGCCCCCGCGCCCGACCTCCTCTACGAGGCGGGACGTACCCTCACCGCGGGGTGGCGCGCCGCAGGAAGATCCGGAGGGGGAGGCCCTCCAGCAGGGCCTGCTCTTCGTGGTCGGGCGCCCAGTCGCTCGGCCGGCTCTCGCCGTCGAAGGTGAGCTCCAGCGCGAGCGTCTCTTGCGCGACGTAGCCGCGGTGAGCCCGCGCGGCCTCGATCGCGCGCTCGTCCCCGGCGAGGGCGAGCTCGATCCGGTCCTCGACCTGCAGGCCTGCGCTCTTGCGCGCGTTCTGCACCGCGTGCACCACCTCGCGCGCGAGACCCTCCGCGTGCAGGTCCGCGTCGATCGTCAGATCGAGCGCGACCGCGTGGGACCCCTCACGCTCGACGCTGTAGCCCTCCGGCGCGCTCATCGTCGTGATCACGTCGTCCGTGGTGAGCGTGTGCTCGCGGCCTCCCACCGAGATCCCGATCGCGCCGCCGTCGCGGAGGGTGCGAGCCACCTTGTCGGCGTCGAGCGCCGCGATCGCCTCGGCTGCACCCGGCATGTCGGGCCCGAACACGGGGCCGAGCCGCCGGTAGTTGGGCTTGACCGTGTAGGTCCCGAGCTCCTCGGCGCCCGCCACGAAGCGAATGCGGCGGACGTTGAGCTCCTCGCGCACGATCTCGGCGAGCCGTTCGAGCGCGAGGCGCTCGCGCTCGTCGGCGACGATCACCGCCTCGCCGAGCGGCTGGCGCACCTTGATCTTCGCCTGTCCGCGCGCGCCGAGGCCCAGCCGCACCGTCTCGCGCGCGAGCTCCATCGCCTGTTCGAGCCCGGGGTCGCGCTCGCCCACCTCGTCAGGGTCCGGGAAGTCGCACAGGTGCACGCTGCCGAGCGTCCCGTCGAGGTTGTCGTAGATCTCGTCCGCGATGAACGGGCAGAACGGCGCGAGCAGCCGCGCGATCGTCAGCAGGCAGGTGCGCAGCGTGGCGAAGGCGCGCGGGTCGCCGTCCCAGAAGCGCCGCCGCGAGCGCCGCACGTACCAGTTGGATACCTCGTCGAGCAGCTCCGCGATCGCGCGCCCCGCCGCGGTGGCGTCGTAGGCGTCCAGGCGCTCGGTGACGAGCTCCGAGGCGGCTGCGGTGCGCGAGAGCACCCAGCGGTCGAGGTCGTGCGCAGGGGGACCGCCGGCGTCCTCGGGCCGGCCCTCCAGCGCCGCCCGCGACGCGTTCGCGTAGAGAACGTGGAAGTAGTAGGTGGACCACAGCTGCTTGAGGAACAGCCGCACCCCCTCGCCGATCGTCTCGACCGAGAAGCGATAGCCGTCCCAGGGCTGCTTGGAGGTGAAGAAGTACCAGCGGAACGCGTCCGCGCCGTGCGTGTCGAGCACCTGCCACGGCTCGACCGCGTTGCCGCGCGACTTCGACATCTTCTGGCCGTGCTCGTCGAGGATCAGGCCGAGGCACACCACGTTGCGATACGGCGCCGCGTTCCCGAGCAGCACCGACACCGCGAGCAGCGAGTAGAACCAGCCGCGCGTCTGGTCCTGGGCCTCGCAGATGAAGTCGGCGGGGAACCGCTCCGACTGGAGCTCAGCGTTCTCGAACGGGAAGTGGTTCTGCGCGAACGGCATCGCGCCGGAGTCGAACCACACGTCGATCACCTCGGGCACCCGTCGCATCGGCTCGCCGCACTGCTCGCACGCGAACGTGACCTCGTCGACATACGGCCGGTGGTGGTCGGACAGCCGGTCGCCCGAGAGCTGCTCCAGCTCCCCGTAGGAGGACACCACGTGCACGTGCCCCGCCCCGCACCGCCACACGGGCAGCGGGGTGCCCCAGTAGCGCTCGCGCGAGAGCGCCCAGTCGACGTTGTTCTTCAGCCAGTCCCCGAAGCGGCCGTGCTTGACGTGCGGCGGATGCCACGCGACCGTCTCGTTGGCTGCCAGGAGCTCGTCGCGAAGCCGCGCCGTGGCGATGTACCAGGACGGTTTGGCGTAGTAGATGAGCGGGTTCCCCGAGCGCCAGCAGTGCGGGTAGGAGTGCTCGTAGTCCTCCACCCGCAGCAGCACGCCCGCCTCGCGGAGATCCTCGATCATCTCGACCGCGAGCGCGGGGTCCTTGACGTCGCGACCCTCGTAGGAGCGGCCGCCGTGGGTTCGCACGCGCCCGTCGTAGGTCCCGTCCACCCGCACGGGGTTGGGGAGCGTGGCGGGGTCGTCCGCCCGGAAGATGCCCGCGGCGGCGGCCACGCGGTAGTCGTCCTCTCCGAACGCGGGAGCGAGGTGGACGATCCCCGTGCCGTCGCCGGTGGTCACGTAGTCGTCGGCGAGGATCGGGAAGCCGCCGTCGAACGGCATGTCGAAGATCGGGCCGCGGTAGGAGCGATACCGCACCGCCAGCGCAGCGCCCGACATCGTCTCGAGCACCTCCGCGTCGTCGCCGAGCACCGCCGCGACACGGTCCTCCGCGAGCAGGAACGTCTGCTCGCCGAGTGCCGCGCGCGCGTAGGGCGCGCCGGGGGCGACCGCCACGGCCACGTTCCCGGGGAGCGTCCAGGGCGTGGTGGTCCACACCAGGAGCCGCTCCTCGCCGTCGCTCACCTGCAGCTTCAAATAGACGCTCGGATCGACGACCTCGCGGTACCCGAGCGCAACCTCGTGGGAGGACAGCGTGGTCTCGCAACGCGGGCAGTAGGGCACGACCTTGTGCCCCTCGTACAGCAGGCCGCGCTCGTGGATCTGCGCGAGCGCCCACCAGACGGACTCGATGTAGGTCTCATCGAGCGTGCGGTATGCCGCCTCGAGATCGATCCAGAAGCCGATCCGCTCGGTGAGACGGTCCCACTCCCTCAGGTACGCGAACACGGAGTCCCGGCATTCGCGGTTGAACCGCTCGATCCCGATGTCCTGCTCGATCTCCGCCTTGGATCTGATGCCGAGCTTCTCTTCGACCGCGATCTCCACAGGCAGCCCGTGGCAGTCCCAGCCGCCCTTGCGCTCCACGCGGTAGCCGCGCATCGTCTGGAAGCGCGGGTAGATGTCCTTGAAGACGCGTGAGAGCACGTGGTGAGAGCCCGGCGGACCGTTCGCCGTCGGGGGGCCCTCGTAGAACACCCAGCGCGGTGCGCCCTCGCGCATCCGCAGCGACTCCGAGAACACCTCGCGCTCGCGCCAGCGCGCGCCCACGTCGGCCTCGAGCGCAGGCAGCTCCTGGCGGGGATCGACGTCGCGGCGGGGGATCAGCGGATGTGGACAGTCGGCGCGCACGGGGCGCCCCATTCTAGGTGCGCGCCCATGGGCGCTCTCACCGGCGGCTCGCGGGGTATGTTGGCGCGGTGAGGGGTTCGGAGCATCGCGCACGCCCGCGCCGGTCTCGTCCGCGGCGGTCCGCCGCAGCCGCCGCGCTCGCCGGCCTGGCGGCGCTGGCGGTGGTCGCGGCAGGTGCAGAGGCCGACGGCGGTCACGCCCGCAGCGCCGGGGGCGAGGCGCCCGCCATGGCGTGCGGCAGCGACGCCCCGAGGGTCCTCGCGCACTCGGCGGCCGTGGTCGCGCGAAGGATCTACGAGCTCGAGCTCAACAGCGCAGAGGTTCGCGCCGACCGCAGGCAGGTCGAGACGAACCAGCGGCTGCTCACCGCGATCGCCTCCGGGGAACCCGCGGCGATCGAGGGCGCCGTGACCGCGCTCGTGTTCTCGGGCACGCACATCGTCCGCCTGCGCGTCAGCTCCGGCTCGCGGGTGCTGGCGGACGTGGGCGGGCCCTACATCATCGCCCCCGTCGGTGGGCCGCTGCGCCTGCACGGCCGCACCGTCGGCCGCTACGTGCTCTCGGTGCAGGACGACCTCGGCTACGTCAAGCTCGAGCAGCGGTTCATCGGCGCACCCCTGATCCTGCGCGCCCGCGGCCGGCGGGTTCCCGTCGAAGGGACGCTGCCCACCGCAGCCGCGTCGCTGCCCGAGAACGGCGCGGTCACCTACGCCGGTCGGTCAGCGCAGGCCGTCAGCTTCCGCGCGGTCGCGTTCCCGTCGAGCTCGCTCACGGTCACGCTGCTGCTCGACACGCCGGCGACCTCGACGCTCCCGTGCATCGCGGTGGCGGATGCCGAGCTGGCGCGAGTCGGCGAATCGGTGTGGCGGCGCTATGTGACGGTCGGCGCTCCCGTCACCTCCTACCCGCACCAGCTCGGCAGCCTTACGGGCACCCTCTCGTTCGTGCGCTCCGGCTCCAGGCAGCTCGCGGGCAGCACGCGCGATGCACCGAAGCTGCGCGATAGCGGCACCGTCGACTACCACGGCACGACGTATCGGATCTACTCGTTCCCGTCGCATCTCGGCGGGCACCGGGTGCGCGTCTTCCAGCTGCTGCCCGCGCGCTAGCCGCCGTCCCGGCGCGGCATCGCCTCGCGCCTACGATGCGGGCATGCGGCTGCGTCTCTACCACCACCCCGACGGCGCGCGCGTGGCATACCGCGAGGTGGGCGCCGGCCCGCCGCTCGCCCTGCTGCACTCGGGACTGCTGTCGCACATGGAGTGGGAGCCCGCCGTCAAGCAGCTGTCGGACCGCTTTCGCGTGGTGCTCCCCGACCTGCCGCTGCACGGCGACTCGGAGTTCCGCCCGCGCCATCCCTACACGCCGCACTGGTTCGCGGAGGTGCTCGGCGGGTTCGCGGCCGAGGTGCTCGGGCCGCAGGCGTGCGTGGCCGGCCACGGCGCCGGCGCGGAGCTGCTGCTCGGCGCGCTCGCAGCGGGCACGATGGCGCCGCGCAGGCTGGTGCTGATGTCCAACCGGCTCCATGGCGAGCCGGCTCGTCAGCGCGAGCGCACAGCTCTGCGCTGGGTCCTGCGCGCTGCGGCGGTGCCCGGGCTCGACGGCGCGCTGTCCTACGGCACGCGCGCGGTGTTCACGCCCAGGCGCGGCGTCGCGCTCTCGGCCCGCGCGAACCCCACGGCGGCGGACCTGATGCGCCACGCGTTCGCTGACGTTCCCGGCAACGCGAGCCTCGCGCGCTCGTGGGCCAAGTGCGCGCGCACGTGGCGCTGGGGCGCGCGCACCGACCTGCTCGACCTGTACCCGCGGCTGAAGATGCCCGTGCTGCTGCTGTGGGCCGACGAGGATCCGATGCATCCGATCGGCCCCGCGGAAGAGGCGCTGCGGCTGCTCGGAGACGGGCAGCTGCGCGTGCTCGGGGGAACGGGGTTCCTGATGGCCTACGACGATCCCGTCGGGCTCGCCCGCGAGCTGGCCGCGTTCTGCGGATAGGGTTCAGCGCCCGCGTAGACACTCACGAGGAGAGCCATGCCAGAGAAGAAGCAGCTGTGGGGCGGCGAGACGAGCAAGGCCGTCGAGAACTTCCGGATCTCCGGCGAGCCGGTGCCCGTCGAGGTGATCCGCTGGCTCGCCCGCGTGAAGGGCGCCTCCGCTGCGGTCAACGGCGAGCTGGGTCTGCTGCCCAAGACGAAGGCCCGCGCGATCGAGCGCGCCGCGGCGGAGGTGGCCGCCGGCAAGCACGATTCGCAGTTCCCGATCGACGTCTTCCAGACCGGCTCGGGCACCTCCTCGAACATGAACGCCAACGAGGTGATCGCGAACCTCGCAGGCGGCGGCGTGCACGCCAACGACCACGTGAACATGGGGCAGAGCTCCAACGACGTGTTCCCGTCCGCGGTGCACCTCGCCGCGCTCGACGTCGCGCACGCCGAGCTGCTGCCCGCCCTGGGGCAGCTCGAGCGCTCGCTCGCGAGGAAGGCGAAAGCCTTCCGGAACGTGGTCAAGTCGGGCCGCACCCACCTGATGGACGCGGTGCCCGTGATGCTGGGCGCGGAGTTCGCCGGCTACGCCGCGCAGATCGCGCTCGGGTCAGAGCGCGTGCGCGGCGCCCTCGTGCACGTCGGTCAGATCCCGCTCGGCGGCACGGCGACGGGGACCGGCTTGAACACGCACCCCCGCTTCGCGGAGAGGGTGCGCGCGCGGCTGCGCAGGGACAGCGGGCTCAAGGAGATCGCCGCGCCCCTGGACGCGTTCGAGGCGCAGGCGAGCCGCGACGCGCTCGTCGAGCTGTCGGGAGCGCTGAAGGTCCTCGCCGTCTCGCTCACGAAGATCGCCGGCGACCTCGCGCTGATGGGCTCGGGGCCACGCGCGGGGATCGGAGAGCTGTTCCTGCCGGAGCTGCAGAAGGGCTCCTCGATCATGCCCGGCAAGGTCAACCCCGTGATCCCCGAGGTCGTGCTGCAGGTCGCCGCGCAGGTGATCGGCAACGACGCGGCCGTGACGATCGGCGGCATGCAGGGCCAGTTCGAGCTCAACGTGCGCATCCCGCTGCTCGCGCGCAACCTGCTGCAGTCCGAGCACCTGCTCGCGAGCACCTCTCGCACGTTCGCGGAGAAGTGCGTCGACGGGATCACCGCCAACCGCAGCGGGACGGACGCCTCCGCGGGCGCCACGCTCGCCGTCGCCACCGCTCTGAACGGCGCGATCGGCTACGACAAGGGCACGCGGATCGTGCAGAAGGCGACCGAGTCCGGCCGCCCGCTGCGTGAGATCGCCCTCGAGGAGGGCGTCTCCGCGAAGCTCTACGACGAGACGATCGACCTCAAGAAGATCGCGCGCGGGAACCAGGCCTGACCGGCCGACCGGCAGCTCGCGGAACAGGGCCCGGCTAGCCGAGGGGCAGCGACCCGAACAGGGACGCGACGGTGCGGGCGGCCGGCTTGGCGCGCCCGGCGCGCGTGAACAGCCCCTTCTGGTTGAGCCCTTCGATCAGGCGGACGTTGGGCAGCTTCGCATGGATCGAGCCGCCCTCGAACGTGGGGGTGAGCGGGTAGTCGCGCAGCAGCCAGATCATCATCCCCGAGAGGTGCGGGTCCGCCTCGTAGACGGCCACGTGCTGGGCGAGGAGGTGCGCCTGGAAGGCGTAGCCGCCGGGTGAGCCGCTCGGGTTCAGGCCGTTCGATTCGGCGCCGAACTCGCTGATCAGCAGCACCCTTCCCGGGAACGTCCGCGACATCGCCGCCAGGCGCCGGCGCATCATCGCGGCGAGCTGGGCGGGCGTGTCGCGGGGCGAGTCGTACCACCCCGAGTAGTCCGTCTCGGCAACCGCGTCCACGCCCGCGAACAGCCCTCCGGGGCGATGGGGCGGATGATCGCCCCACACGTCCACCGCGACCATCCGCCCGGGGTCGTGGAGGTGCAGCCAACGGGTGAGCGTCTGGACGTAGGCGACCTCCTCGGCGTCGCGCCCGTTGCCGGCGACCTCGTCGACGAGGTTCCACGCGATCACCGACGGGTGCAGCCGCTCCGCCGCCACCGCGCTCCGCGCCTGTCCGATCGCCTGCGCGTTCAGGTGCGGGGTGTTCGAGAACCAGTTGCCCGCGCCTTCCACGGGGCCGATCCCCTGCCACACGACGATGCCCGCAGCGTCGAGCCTTTCCAGCAGCATCGGGTCGAGCGGATGCTGGGCGCGCACCGCGTTGGCGTGGATCGCCCGCAGCTCGGAGAGGAGGCGGTCGTCATCGGAGGCGGTGAGCGCGTCCCCGTGCCCCGGGGCGTCCTCCTGCACGGTCACGCCGTGGAGCTTCAGGCGGGTGCCGTTGATGTAGAGGGACCCGCTGCGCCACGTGAGCTGGCGCAGTCCCACGTCGGCCACATACGTCGACTCGCCGGGGACGGCGAGCTGAAGCCTGTAGAGGCTGGGGGAGCGTGGCGACCAGAGGGCGGGCGCCTGCACCGTCGCCGTCGCGGTTGCGGTTGCCGTCTGCCCGGCTTCGAGCGTGAGCGGCGCGAAGCGCAGCGGCACGGAGGCGTCTTCGCGGACCAGCGAGCCTTCGGGCGTGAGCGTCCGTTCGGGTCCTTCGTTGCGCACGCGCACCGACACGGTCACGCGTGCGCTCCCTTCGCCGAGCACCGTGTGGATCGTCGGCTCGGACAGGTCGCTCGCGTCGATCCGCCGGGCTTCGACCTCGCCGTCGATGCCGCCCCAGTTGAACCACGTCCGATGGAAGCCCGCGCGCGACTGCGCCCCGGGGTTGCGCCAATCGATCCGTACGACCACACGGTGGGCGCCCGCGGCGAGGTGGGTGCGCAGCTCGAAGGGAAGGTAGGAGCCCTGATGGCTGCCGAGCAGGCGCCCGTCGACCCACACCTGCGCGAAGAAGTTCGCCGACTGGAAGTCGAGCGCGTAGGTCCCCGCCACCGTGGCGTGGAGCGTCGCCTGGTACCACGCCACGGAGCCTTCGTAGTTGCGCGTCCCCGCGCGCCCCGAGAAGGCGTCGGGATGCATCACGCTCGGGACCGACGTGTGCCCGCCGGCGAAGCCGCCGCGCTGCCAGCCGAGGCTCACGCCGCGGTTCGCGGCGTCTTCGCGCACCGTCCAGCTCGTCAGCGCGACCCGTTCCCCCGCCCCAGCCGTGATCGCGGGGTGGGTGGGCGCTTCCGCTGCGGCGCTCGTCGCGAGCGACGCAGCGAGCGCCGCCAGCCCGACGAGCGCGTAGCGCCATCGCGAGCGTGCGCGCATGGTCAGGCCGTGATGCGTGGTCGCTCGGCGATGCATGTTCAAACAGGCGCGCGAGGCGTTCAGAGCGGCGCCGCCACCGCCGCGGGGGCGTCCGCCCGGAGCTCCTCCAGCAGGGCCAGGGCGCCCGCCTTCGAGAGCGGCTCGTTGAGGTTGCCGCACTTCGGCGACTGGACGCACGAGGGGCAGCCGCTCGCACAGCGGCAGCCTCCGATCAGGCGGGCCGCGTCGTCGCACAGCTCCTCGAAGCGCGCGAACGCCGTGCGGGCGATGCCGATCCCGCCCGGGTGCCCGTCGTAGATGAAGATCGTCGGCGTGCCGGTCTGCGGGTGGTGGTTGGTGGACAACCCCCCGATGTCCCACCGGTCGCACATCGCGATCAGCGGCAGCACCGCGATCTGGGCGTGCTCGGTGGCATGCAGCGCTCCGAGCAGTGCCGCGAGCGGGATCCGCTCCGCCAGCGCGCCCGCGTCGAGCTCGTACCACAGCGCCTGCGTGGCGAAGCTCGTGGGCGGCAGCTCCAGCCCGTTCAGGTCGATCGGGACGTGATCGGCGATCCGCCTGCGCTGGTAGGCGAGCACCGTGTCGGTCACCTGCACCTCGCCGAACGACAGCGTCACGCCGCCGTGAGCTCGGCGGTCGAGCAGTCGCATGATCTCCGTATCGGTCTCGCGCTTGGGCTGGGTGTACCAGTCGCCCTCGAACGGCGCCACGAGCGCCCGGCGCGCATCGAGCTCGAGCTCGCGCACCTCATACGAGCGCCCGAGATGCATGTACACCGCTCCCGCGTGCACCGTCGAGTGCGCGCGCGCAGCCTCGGTGGTTCCCAGCAGCTCGCCCGAGGACACGTCCACGATCGCGAACGAGTCCGGCGAGGCGGAGCGCAGCGACACCTCCGCTGCGGGGTAGGAGCCCGGGCGGCGCAACACGAACGAGCCCGCGGTCGGCCGGCGACGCAGGTGGCCCTGCGCCTCGAGCTGCTCGGCGTGCGCCTCCCAGCGTGGACCGAGGAACTCCGCGTCGTGCACGTCGAGCGGGCCCTCGTGCGCCGCGCACAGCAGGTGCGCGCGGTGGATCAACGGGCTCTCGTGGTCGAGGATCGCGGCCTCCACGGGGCGTTCGAGGAACTCCTCCGGATGACGGCAGAAGAACTGGTCGAGCGCGTCCTCGCCTGCGACGTACACCGCCAGCCCGCGCCCGCGGCGCCCCGCGCGTCCCCACATCTGCCGCAGCGAGGCGACCGTTCCGGGGAACGTCACCACGACGGCCGCGTCGAGCTCGCCGATGTCGATGCCCAGCTCCAGCGCGTCGGTGGTGATCACGGCTCGCAGCTCCCCCCGCATCAGCCGGCCCTCGAGCTCGCGCCGCTGCTGGGGTGTGTAGCCCGCCCGGTAGGGCACCACCAGCTCCGCCAGCTCGGGCGCGCTGCCCGCGAGCTCGGCGCGCACGACCTGGCTCAGCACCTCGACGCCCTTGCGCGACTTCATGAAGCAGATCGCGCGCGCCCCGTCTGCGACGAGCCGCGCGAGCAGCTCGCCCGCCTCGCCGAGCGCGGAGCGCCGCTCGCCGAGCGCCTCGTCGGTGACGGGCGGGTTCCACACCGCGATCCGGCGGCGGGCGTGCGCGGAGCCGTCGTCGTCGATCAACGCGAAGTCCTCGAGGCCGGTGAGGCGCTCGGCCAGCTCCAGCGGGTTGGCGATCGTGGCGGAGGCCATCAGGAAGCGCGGCTCGGTGCCGTAGGCCGCAGCCACGCGCCGCAGCCGGCGCAGCACGTTGGCCACGTGGGAGCCGAACACGCCGCGGTAGACGTGCGCCTCGTCCACCACCACCACGGCGAGGTTCGCGAACAGCTCGCCCCAGGCCGGGTGATTGGGGAGCACCCCCACGTGGAGCATGTCGGGGTTCGTGAGCACCACGTTCGCGTCGCGCCGGATCTGGGCGCGCGTCTCCCGTGGCGTGTCGCCGTCGTAGATCGCCGGGCGCACGCGCGCGCCGAGCCCGAGTCCCGCCAGCGCCCGCGCCTGGTCCTGGGCGAGCGCCTTCGTCGGATACAGGTACAGCGCGCGCGCACGCCGGTCGCGGCAGAGGACGTCGAGCGTGGGCAGGTTGAAGCACAGCGACTTCCCCGACGCCGTCCCGGTGGTGACGATCACGGGACCGTCCCACGCTGCATGCACCGCGTCGCGCTGGTGGGAGTAGAGGCGCTCGATGCCCGTGCGGCCGAGCGCCGCCAGCAGGTCCGGGTGGAGCTCGGAGGGGGGCGCGCACGGCCGCGCACGGCGCGGGCCCTCCGTCGACTCCTGCACGAGCCTGCCGTCACCGCGGGCCTCGTCGAGCAGCGCGCTCCAGGGCTCGATTCTGCGATCCAGGGCCAAGGACTTGAGATAGTAGAGGCGATGGCCGCCACCGCCGCCGAGGGCTGGGCGCAACAACGCTCCTTCCACCATTCGCGTTACACCGCCGAGCGGATCGCCGCCACGCGGGAGGTCTCGGTGACGGTGTGCCTGCCCGCACGCGAGTGTGCCGCGACGATCGGAGCCACCGTCGCGCAGCTCGCCGGCCTGCGCGAGCTCGGCGCGATCGATGACGTGCTCGTGGTCGACGCCGCCTCGCTGGACGGGACGGCTGCGCTCGCAGCCGAGGCGGGCGCGCGCGTGGTGCAGGAGGGCGAGCTGATGCCCGCGCACGGGGCGGTGCTCGGCAAGGGCGATGCGATGTGGCGTGCGCTGGGCGCGATCGACAGCGATGTCGTGGTGTTCCTGGACGCGGACGTGACCGACTTCTCCGCCCACTACGCCGTCGGGCTCGTCGGCCCGCTCGTCGAGGAGCCGCAGGTGTCGTTCGTGAAGGCGTACTACGAGCGCCCGCTCACCCACCAGGGCCTCGAGGTTCCGGGCGGCGGTGGACGCGTCAACCACCTGCTCGCCCGTCCGGCGCTGGCGCTGTTCTACCCCGAGCTGGCGGGCATCCGCCAGCCTCTCGCCGGTGAGATCGCAGCGCGACGGGAGCTGCTGCTGGCGCTGCCGTTCACCACCGGCTACGGCGTCGAGGTGGCGATGCTGATCGACGCGTGGCGGCGCATCGGCCTGGACGGGCTCGCCCAGGTCGACCTCGGGCTGCACCGCAACCGCAGCCAGCCGCTGCCCGCGCTCGCGCCGATGGCCGCCACGGTGCTCGCCACGATCGCGCGACGGGTCTCCGCCGAGGGCCGGTTGCACGGCGTGCCCGACGCGGCGCCGCCGGAGCGTCCTTCGCACGACTCGCTCGCGCTCGCGTGAGCATCCGCTGTCTCTACCTGGACCTCGACAGCACGCTGTTGGGGCGCGGCGCCTCGATGCTGCACGACGGCGATGGGAACATCACGATCGACGGGGTGCGCGCGGTGCAGGCGTGCCTGCGCGCCGGGGTGGAGGTGCTGCTGATGTCGGGGCGCCGCCGCGCGCAGGTCCACGAGGACGCCCGCCTGCTCGGGCAGGGCTCGTTCATCTTCGAGTCCGGGGCGTGCCTGGTGCTCGACGGCGAGGAGCACTGGCTCACCGGGTCGCTGCTCCCGGGCGAGCTGACGATCGCCGAGCAGATCGATCAGGGCGGCGCGCCGGCGCTGCTGCTCGAGCGCTACGGGGGACGGCTTGAGTACCACGAGCCGTGGCACGTGCAGCGCGAGGTGTCGCATCTGTTCCGCGGGCTGGTCGACGCCGAGGAGGTCGACGCGCTGCTCGCCGCAGAGGGCTACCAGCACCTGCGCCTCGTCGACAACGGCGTCGTCAGCAGGCGCTCGGAGGCGCTCGCGGCGCTTCCGCACGTCCGCGGCTACCACCTCGTCCCCGCCGGCGCCGCGAAGGTCGCCGCGGTGGCGCTCCACCGGCGTGCGCGCGGCTACGCGCGTGAGGAGGCGATCGCCGTGGGGGATTCGCGCGAGGATCTCGCCTGCGCGACCGAGGTGGGCTCGATGTGGCTGGTCGCCAACGCGGTACAGCGCGACCCTTCGATCGCCGAGGCGGTCGCGGCGTTCCCGAATGCGCGGGTCGCCGAGGCGGGACACGGCGCGGGCGTGTACGAGGCCGTGCTGACCGAGCTGATGGACGCGCGCTAGCCGGCGCTCGCCCGCTCGCGGCTCACGATCGACCGCCACAGGCGCCGCACGAAGCCGGGGCGCGGGCGCCGCCGCCAGAGCGCGGGCGGGGGCACCGTCGCGCGCACGAGCTTGACCCAGTCGTTCAGCGGCAGCTCTCCGGCTATCAGCCGGGCGAGGGCGGATGTGACGGGCGCGCCGACCTGCGCTGCGGCGAGCGCGGCGGCGAGCAGGGGCACCGACTCCAGAGCCTCCACCGCCTGCCCGATCCCGCTCGGGATCTCCGCGGCGGGCACGCCCTCCGCGAGCAGCTCGCCGGCGCGGCGGTTGCGGCTCTCGCGCGCGAGGGCCGTGGCGAGCAGGTCGCCCGCGCCCGCGAGCCCGATCATCGACTCCGGCCGAGCGCCGAGCTGAGCGGCGAAGCGCCACACCTCGGCGAAGATGTGCCCCGCGGCTGCGCCGGCCGCGTTGAGGCCCTGTGCCTCTGTCGCCCCGGCGGCCAGCGCCGCCGCGTTCTTGGCCACGCCCGCGAGCTCGACCCCGACGGCGTCGTCGGAGCGCTCGCACACCACGCCCGCGCGCGTGAAGACCGCAGCCAGCGCGCTGGCCAGCTCTTCGGAGCTCGACGCGGCGACCAGGCCGGCACCGTGGTGGACCATCTCCTGTGCGTGCGCCGGGCCGCCGATGCAGGCCACGCGCTCGGCGCCGAAGCGCTCGCGCAGGTCCACGGTCGGTGGCAGCCCCGCGGGCGCGACGAGGCCCTTGGCCACCGAGACGATCGCCGTGCGCCGGCCAAGCTCGCCCTCGGCGAGGCGGCCGATCACGTCCGCGAGGCCCCGCGAGGGCACTGCGAGGAACACGTAGTCCGCACGCGCGACGCCTGCGCTGGCGGGCTCGATGCGCAGCGTCCCGGGGAGGGCCACGCCACGCAGGTAGACGCGGTTCTCGCGGTCCGCTGCAAGCGCGGCAGCCTGCTCGACGGTGCGCGTCTGGAGCGTCGTGCGCAGCCCGCCGCGGTCGAGCAGCACCGCCAGCGCGGTGCCGAACGAGCCGGCGCCGATCACCGTCGCACGGCGCGAGCCGGGGGTGGAGAGCGAACGTGCGCGGGGAGCGCGGACGGCCGTGCTCGCAGTAGGCTCGCGCTCGTCCATCTGATGAGCGAGCCTAGCGATCACGACACGCGCGGAGCGGGGTGGCGCAACTGGGCCGGCGACCAGGTCTGCCGCCCGGTGCGCATGGCGAGCCCCGCAACGCTCGAGGAGCTGCAGGCGGCGGTGGCGGATGCTGCGGGTGCGGGCCTGCGGGTGCGCGTACGCGGCGCCGGGCATTCGTTCAGCGACATCACGCTGACGGACGGCGCGCTGATCTCGCTCGAGCGCATGCGTGCGGTGCTCGACGTCGACCGCGCGTCGGGGGCGGTGCGCGTACAGGCGGGCATCACGATCCGCGAGCTCGGCGTGCGCCTCGCGCGGGAGGGGCTCGCGATGGAGAACCTCGGCGACATCGACGTGCAGAGCATCGGCGGCGCGATCGCCACCGCAACCCACGGCACGGGCGCGCGTCTCGGCAACATCCCCACCCAGGTCAGCGAGCTCGTGCTCGTGCTCGGCGACGGGTCGCTCGTGCGCTGCTCGGCGGCCGAGGATCCCGAGCTGTTCCGCGCCGCCCGGGTGGGCCTGGGCTCGCTCGGCGTGGTCGCCGAGGTCACGCTTCGCTGCGTGCCCGCGTTCACGCTGCACGGCGTCGACGCGCCGGCGCCGCTCGCCGACACGCTCGATCGCCTCGAGGAGATCGCGCTCGCCAACGAGCACTTCGAGTTCTTCGTCTTCCCGCACGCGGACACGGCGCTCACGCGCACCAACAACCGCACCGAGAAGCCGCCCCGCCCGCGCAGCACGGCGAGCGCCTACGTGAACGACGTGCTGATGAACAACCACGCGTTCGGGCTCTTCTGCCGGGCGGGTCGCCGAGCGCACGGGGCCATCCCCCGGATCAACCGGATGGTCACACGCCTCGCCGGACGAAGCGAGAGGGTCGAGAGCTCGGCGGCGATCTTCGCGAGCCCGCGGCTGGTGCGCTTCACCGAGATGGAGTACGCCGTCCCGCGCTCGCGCACCGCCGAGGCCGTCCGCCGCGTGATGGCGATGATCCCCGAGCGGGGCTTCGCGGTGCCGTTCCCGATCGAGGTTCGCACGGTCGCGGCCGACGACGCGATGCTCAGCACAGCCGCTGCGCGCGACAGCGGGTTCGTGGCGGTGCACATGTTCGAGGGGATGGAGTGGGAGCCGTACTTCCGCGCCGTGGAGGCGATCATGGACGAGCTGGACGGCCGCCCGCACTGGGGCAAGCGCCACTTCCAGACCGCTTCCAAACTGCGCTCGCGCTACGCCGAGTGGGATCGGTTCGCGCAGGTCCGCGCCCGCGTGGACCCCGACGGAGTGTTCGCGAACGAGTGGACCGACCGCGTCCTCGGGCCCGTCGGTGGCTGACGGGGCCGACGCGCGCCACGCGCGCCTGGATGCGGCCACGGCCTCGCTGCGCGCGCCCTTCGCGCTCGTGGATCTCGACGCGTTCGACGCCAACGCCGCCGACATGGAACGGCGCGCGGGCGGCAAGCCGCTGCGCCTCGCGAGCAAGTCGGTGCGCTGCCGCGCCCTGCAGCAGCGCGTGCTCGACCGGCCGGGGTTCGCCGGGACGCTCGCCTTCACGCTGCCGGAGGCCCTGTGGCTCGCCGACGGCGGCGCAGAGGACCTGCTCGTCGCCTATCCCACCGCGGACCGCGCCGGGCTCGCCCGGCTCGCGGGGCCGGCCGCCGAGCGCGTGACCGTGATGGTCGACTCGACCGAGCAGCTGGAGCTGATCGCAGACGCGGTCGGTGACGGGGCACCGCGCTCGGTGCGGGTCTGCATCGACATCGACGCCCGCCTGCCCGTGCTCGGCGGGCGCGTGCGCGTGGGGGCCAAACGCTCGCCCGTCCACTCGCCCGAGCAGGCCGCCGCGCTCGCGCGCGAGATCCTCGCGCGGGCGCAGCTGAAGCTCGTCGCGATCATGGTCTACGAGGCGCAGATCGCAGGGATCGGCGATGCGCCGCCGCGATCCCCGGTGCGCGCCGCCGCGATCCGCGCGATGCAGAGGCGCTCGGTGGGCGAGCTCGCGGGCAGGCGCGCAGCGATCGTGGCCGCCGTGCAGGGCGAGCTCGCGCGCGCCTCCGAGCCGCCGCTGGAGCTCGTCAACGGGGGCGGCACCGGCAGCATCGAGAGCACCGCAGCGGAGGACGCGGTGACCGAGGTGGCAGCCGGCTCGGGCCTGTACGGCCCCACGCTGTTCGACGCGTACAGCTCGTTCTCGCCGGCGCCTGCGGCCCTGTTCGCCCTGCCGGTGGTGCGCCGGCCGGGGCGTGGCGTGGTGACGGTGCTGGGCGGCGGCTATCTCGCGTCGGGCGCGGGCGACGCCGCGCGCCTGCCCACACCGCACCTGCCCGCGGGCCTGCGCCTCGATCGCCAGGAGGGCGCCGGGGAGGTGCAGACGCCCCTGCTCGGCGGCGCCGCCGACGGCCTCGCGATCGGGGCGCGCGTCTACATGCGCCACGCCAAGGCGGGCGAGCTGTGCGAGCGCTTCGACCGGCTGCATCTGCTCTCGGGCGGCGCGATCGTGGACGAGGTGCCCACCTACCGCGGTGAGTCACAATGCTTCCTGTGAGCTCCCGAGCCGCGAGCCCAGCAACCATGGAGGTGCTCCACGAGGTCGTCGAGCGGCTCGCGCCGATGCGGCGCAGGGCCTGCACCGACGGGGAGCGCGAAGCCGCCGACTGGCTCGCCGAGCGGTTTCGCCGCGTGCCGGGCGTGGAGGTGAGCGTCGAGGACGAGCCCTCCTGGGGCACGTTCCCGCCGACCGCCACCGGCCTCGGCGTGCTGGGGCTGACGGCGGGCGCGCTGGCGCTCGGACGCCGGCGCGGGGCGGCTGCGCTCCTCGCAGCCGCCACGATCGCCGGGGTCGTCGACGAGGCCCAGAACGGGCCCCGGGTGCTACGCAGGCTCATCCGCCGCAGGCGCACCACCCAGAACGTGCTCGCACGCGTTCCCGCGGAGGGCGCGAGCGCCGGCACGCTCGTGGTGCTCGCCCATCACGACGCGCCGCAGACGGGCCTGATCTTCGACCAGACGATGCAGCAGAAGGTCTACGCGCGCAAACCGGAGCTGATCGAAGCGCACAAGACGCCGCCGCCGCAGTGGTGGCTCGGCCTGGCGGGCCCGGTGCTCACGCTCGCGACCGCCCTGACGGGCCGCCGCACGCCGGCGCGGGTGGGCCTCGCGATCGGTTCCGTGGCCACGTTCTTCATCGCGGACATGTGGCGCAGCGAGACCGTGCAGGGAGCCAACGACAACCTCTCCGGGGTGGCGAGCCTCGTCGCCCTCGCCGAGCAGCTCGCCGCCGAGCCCGTGCCGGGGCTCGAGGTCCTGCTCGTCTCCTGCGGAGCGGAGGAGACGCTGCAGGACGGGATCCGCGCGTTCATGGCGTCCCATGGGCAGGAGCTCGACCGCGAGCGAACCTGGTTCGTGAACCTCGACACGGTCGGCTCCGCCAAGCTGGTGCTGCTCGAGGCAGAGGGCCCGGTGTGGATGGAGGAGTACGCCGGCCCGTGGATCCGGGACCTCGTCGAGGACTCCGCCGAACGGGTGGGCGTCCCGTTCGAACGCGGCTACCGCGCGCGTGCGTCGACCGACAGCATCATCCCGAGCCGTGCCGGGTACCCGATCGCGACCATCGTCTCGCTCCAGCCCTGGCGCTCGCCTGCCAACTACCACCTCGCCAGCGACACGCCGGAGAAGCTCGACTACGACACCGTCGCGGGGGCGGTACGGCTCGTTGCGGAGGTGGCGCGCTCGCTCGCCGCGCGCACGCCCGCCTGACAGCGGGTGCCCGAGGGCGACACGATCCACCGCGCTGCGCTGCGTATCGGCGCAGCACTCGCGGGCACCGTTCCGGACGAGGTGCAGACGCCGCACCCCCGGCATCGGTTCGATCGCTGGCCCGAGCGTCTCGCCGGCAGGCAGCTGCTGGGGACGGAGGCGCGCGGCAAGCACCTGCTGATCCGCTTCGAGGGCGGCCTCGTGCTGCACTCGCACCTGCGCATGACCGGCGCATGGGGGGTCACCCGCACCGGCGAGCGCTGGCGCCGCGCCCGCTCACGGGCGTGGCTGGTGATGCGCGGCGGCGGCTTCGACGTCGTGCAGTTCGACGGCCCGGTGCTCGAGCTGCTCACGGATGTGCGCGCCCGCTCGCTTCCGCAGCTCTCGAGGCTCGGCCCGGACGTGCTCGGCGAGCGCTTCGACGCCGGCGCGTTCCTGCGCCGCATGCACGAAGACGATCCCACGCGCTCGCTCGGGGACGCGCTGCTCGACCAGCGAATCGTCGCGGGGCTCGGCAACCTGTGGAAGTCCGAGGCGTGCTTCGCCTGCCGCGCGGACCCGTGGCGACCGATCGGCGAGGTCACCGACGAGCAGGCGCTCGCGCTCGTGCGCTGGGCCCGCGAGCGGATGCTCGAGGCGGTCCGTGGCGGGGTGGGCGCGCGCCCCGCCGCTGTCTACCGGCGCGCGGGCATGCCCTGCCCGCGCTGCGGCGGCACGATCCGTTCACGTGGCCAGGGCGACAACAACCGCCTCACGTTCTGGTGCCCGGCCTGCCAGCGCTGAGAACTCGGGCGAGCGTCCGCCCGACCGCGCGCAGCGATCGCACGTCGTCCGCGAGCGCGATCTCCTGGAGATCGAGGATCCGCGCCGCGAACGAGTCGATCCCGCTCGCGCGCACCACGGCGAACGCCGGGACGCCTCCCTGGCGCGCCCGCGTGGCCAGCTCGAACGCCACGCTGCGGGCGAGCGTGCGCGGGGAAAGCCGCGGCTCGCAGATGACGAGCGCGCGGGCGACGTGCAGGCGGGCGTCGAAGTCGCCCTCTGCGAGCAGGGCGCGCAGCGCGATCTCCTCGCGCGCGCGTGCGGCCGGCAGGAGACAGATGTCCGGTTGCTCGGCGCCTTCCGCGAGCAGCCCGCGTGAGAGCGCGGTGAGCGACTCCTCGGCAGTGAGCCCGCCGCCGAGGCCGGTGCCTGCGAGCAGCGGCCCGGCGGGCATCCCCGCGATCTTGGCAGTGCCTGAGCGCACGATCGGGCATCCTTCCAGCAATGGCTCCCGCCAAGCGCGAACACGTGGCGCTCGAGGTCAGCGGCCAGGAGCTGCGCGTGAGCAGCCCCGGGAAGGTGTTCTTCCCGGAGCCCGGGATCACGAAGCTCGATCTCGTGAACTACTACATCGAGTGTGAGGCGGCGGTCGTCCTGCACCTGCGCGAGCGCCCCACGGTGATGAAGCGCTGGGTCGACGGCGTCACCGGGGAGCCGTTCTTCCAGAAGCGTGTGCCGGACACCGCCCCGGGATGGCTGCAGACGACCACCGTCACGTTCCCGAGCGGGCGCCACGCCCGCGAGCTCGTCGCAAACGACGCCGCGCACCTGGTGTGGGGGGTCAACCTGGGCGTGATCGACTGGAACCCGTGGCCCGTGCGTCGCGCCGACCTCGACCACCCCGACGAGCTGCGCGTGGACCTCGACCCCGGCCCCGGTGTTCCGTTCTCGGAGGTGCGCGAGGTGGCCCTGTGCGCAGGCGATGTCCTGACCGAGCACGGGTTGCGGGGCTGGCCGAAGACGTCGGGCTCCCGTGGCATCCACATCAACGTGCGGGTCGAGCCCAGCGAGAGCTTCGAAGAAGTGCGCCGTGCGGCGCTCGCGCTCGCGCGCGAGGTGGAGCGGCGGATGCCCGGCCGCGCGACGAGCCGCTGGTGGAAGGAGGAACGCGAGGGCGTGTTCATCGACTACAACCAGAACGCGCGCGACCGCACCGTCGCCTCGGCGTACTCGGTGAGGGCCGTTCCCGACGCGCGCGTGTCGTGCCCGCTGGATTGGGACGAGGTGGGCGACGTGGAGCCGGCGGAGCTGACGCTCAAGACCGTCCCAGCGCGACTGCGCGAGCGTGGCGACCCCTCGGCGGACATCGACAGCCACGCGGGCAGGCTCGACGCGCTGCTCGAGCTCGCCGCACGCGATGAGCGCGATGGCCTCGGCGACGCCCCCTGGCCGCCGCACTTCCGGAAGCGCAGCGGCGAGGCGCCCCGCGTGGCGCCGTCACGCGCCAAACGCGCCGAGGCGGGGTCGTGACGCTGCCGCTCACCCCGCCCCTGAAGCCCCAGCTGGCGCTCTCACGCCGCGAGCTGCCCACCGGCGAGGACTACTGCTACGAGGTCAAGCTCGACGGGTTCCGGTGCGTCGCGTTCGTCGACGGGGAGGAGGTGTTCCTGCAGTCGCGCAACGGCCGCCCGCTGGGACGCTACTTCCCCGAGCTCGTGCTGCCCGCGGGAGAGTACGTCCTCGACGGCGAGATCGTCGTGCGCGACGGTGACGGGCGCGAGGATTTCGACGCGCTCGGCCAGCGGATCCACCCGGCCGAATCCCGCGTGAAGATGCTCTCGGAGGAGACGCCCGCGGTGTACGTCGCGTTCGACCTGCTCGCAAACGACGGTGTCGTGCTGATGGACGAGCCGTTCACCGAGCGGCGCTCCGCGCTCGAGCGGCTGCTCGGCGAGCGGCGCTTCGCGAAGGCGTCGGTCGAGCTGATGGAGACGGTCGCACGGCCCGAGGACGCCCAGTTGTGGCTCGAGCGCGCGGAGGGCGCGATCGCGAAGGAGCGCTCCGCGCCCTACCGGCCGGGAGAGCGCAAGGGGATGGTGAAGGTCAAGCGGGTGCGCACGATCGATGCCGTCGTCGTCGGCTGGCGCCCGGGGAAGGAGAAGGGAACCGTGGGCGCGCTGATCCTCGGCCTCTACGACGGCGAGGACCTGCGCGTGGTGGGCCACTGCTCGGGGCTGTCCGCCTCGGAGAAGCGGCGCCTCGTGGGGTTCCTCGCCGACTACGAGACCGGCGAGCGCGGCTCGGCGGACCCCAGCCGCTGGAGCTCCGGGAAGGAGCTCGAGTGGATCGGGCTGCGCCCCGAGCTGGTCGTGGAGATCGATTTCGACCACGTATCCGCCGCGCGCATCCGGCACGGCGCCAAGCTGCGGCGCTGGCGCGAGGACAAGCCCGCCCGGGAGTGCCGGTTCGAGCAGCTCTACACCTGACGGTCTAGCATCAACCGCTGTGAGCGGCGACGGCGCAAACACGGCCACCGTGGCCGAGGAGGAGTACCTGCAGAGCCTGTTCTGGCTGCACGAGGCGGGCCTGCCGATGACCGGCGCGAACCTCTCGCGTGCGATGCAGCTGTCCGCCCCCACCGTGCACGAGATGATCGGCCGCCTGGAGCGCGACGGCTACATCACGCGCGCGAGCGACCGCGCGATCTCGTTCACCGACAGCGGCGTGGAGCACGCCGAGGGCATCGTCCGCCGCCACCGCCTGATCGAGCGCTTCCTGACGGATGTGCTCGGTGTGCCCTGGGACGAGGTGCACGAGGAGGCCGAGCGCCTCGAGCATGCGATGTCGCCCGTGCTGGAAGAGCGGATGCTCGCCGCGATCGGCGACGCGAAGACCTGCCCCCACGGACACCCGATCGTCGCCGGTGCCCGCCTCGCCGGCGTGCCGCTCGCCGACGTCGAGCTCGGCGCGCGCGTCGCGGTGCTGCGCTTCGAGAACGAGGCCGAGGACCTGCTCCGCTACCTGAAGGCGTCCGGGATCGAGCCCGGGATGGAGGGCGTGCTCGCCGAGCGCGAGCCGAGCCATGTGGTGCTCGAAACCGTCGACGGTCAGCGCATCGCGCTGACCACGAGCGTCGCCGAGACCGTGTCGGTGACCGCGGACCCGTCGCCGCCCCCGCGCACAGCGCTGCCGGAGCAGCTGGTGCTCGGTCAGCGCTACGGGCGCTAGAGCGAGCGGTAGGCGTCGGCCAGCCGCGCCACGCCCTCGGTGATCTGCTCGGGCGTGACGCCCGAGTAGGCGAGGCGCAGGGCGTTCCCGCCGCCGTCCGTCATGAAATCGGTTCCCTTGACGAACGCGAGCCCGCGCTCGCCGGCGGCGTCGAAGAGGGCGTCCACGCTGGTCCCGGCGGGAAGCGTCACCCACAGGAAGTAGCCCCCCTGCGGCTCGACGAACTCCGCGTCGGGAAGCTCGCTTCGCAGCGCGTCGGCGAGCGTCCGGGCGCGCTCGGCGAGCGCCGTGCGGACGGTGTCGATCGAGCGCTCCAGCGCGCCGGAGGCACAGAACTCGTACACGATCGCCTCGGAGACCATCCCCGGCGATATGTAGGTGTTGGTGGCGCGTTTGGCGATCCCCGCGATCAACTCGCGCGGGCCGACGAGGTACCCGACGCGAACGCCCGGACACACCGTCTTCGTGAACGACGACGCGTACACCACGCGGCTCGGCTCCAGCGAGAGCATCGTGGGCTGCGGCTCGCCGGTGAAGCGCAGGTCCGCGTAGGGGTCGTCCTCGAGGATGTAGAAGTCGTGCGCGGCCGCCAGCTCGAGCAGCGCGCGGCGCTTCTGCAGCGAGAGCGTGTAGCCGGCGGGGTTCTGGAAGTTGGGGATCACGTGTGCGAGCTTCGGGCGCGCGCCGCCCGCGAGCAGCCCGCCGAGCGCGTTCGTGTCGATCCCGTCCTGCTCGAGCGCGACGGCATGGACGACCGCACCGCGCTCTCTGAGGCCCAGCAGCGTGCGGTCGTACGTGGGGCGCTCCACCACCACCTCGGCGCCGCTGCCGACGAGGTGGTCGAAGAGGAACGCGTCCGCCTGCAGCGACCCGTTCGTCACGAGCACGCACTCGGGCTCGACGCCGTGGCGGTCCGCGATCCACGTGCGCAGGCGGGGGTACCCCACCGAGGTTCCGTACGCCGTGGCGCCTTCGGGATCCGCCTCGAATGCGCGAACCGCCGCGTCGCGCAGGCCCTGCACGTCGATGATGTCCAGCGAAGGGACACCGCGCGCGAAGGAGATCGTGGAGCGGGGGCCGGCAGGCATAGCGGGGTAGCTTAGGCGTCCGAGCAGCGCGTCGTAGTCATCCCGCAGCTCGCGAGCCGTGGCCTCCAGACGCTCGCGGAAGCGCAGCAGCTCAGCCGCGCTCGGGGCCGAGGTGGCGGAGGAGGCGGGCTCCGGCGGCGCCGGAGACGGGGCGTGGGAGGGCGGAGGTGCGGCCGGCGGGGGCGGCGCGGCGAGGGGTGCCGGCGCGGGTGCGGAGGCGGTCGGAGGAGGGGGGGACGCGGCGGGAGCAGCCGCGGGAATCGTGATCGCTCCAGCGCCGCCCTCCACGGACTCGTCGACGATCCTGGTGGCGGCGGGTGGGACGGCCGATGAGAGCCCCGCGAGCGTGCGCTCGAGCGCATCGAGCTTTCGCTCCAGCTCGGCGAGGCTGGCTGCCACCTGCGGGTCCACGCGGCTAGCGTAGCCTCAGGCGGGCGCGGCGGACGCTCCGCCGAGCACCTCCACCGCGATCGACGCGGCTTCGGTGGGGGTGCGCCCGACGCGAACGCCGTGCGCTTCGAGCGCCTCGGCCTTCGCGGCGGCTGTGCCGGCGGAGCCCGAGACGATCGCGCCCGCGTGCCCCATCTGCTTGCCCGCGGGCGCGGTGAACCCGGCGATGTACGCCACCACGGGCTTGCTCATGCTCTGGTCGATGTACTCCGCAGCCTCCTCCTCGGCGGAGCCGCCGATCTCGCCGGAGAGGACGACCAGCTCGGTCTCCCCGTCCTCCTCGAAGAGCGCGAGCACGTCGACGAACGACGAGCCCGGAACGGGGTCGCCCCCGATCCCCACGATCGACGAGCAGCCGAAGCCGGCCTGGGCGATCTCGTTGCCGATCTGGTAGGTGAGCGTGCCCGAGCGCGAGACCACGCCGACGTTGCCCGGCTTGAAGAACGAGGCGGGGATGATCCCCACGTTGGCCTTGCCCGGAGAGAGGATGCCGGGGCAGTTCGGGCCGATCAGGCGCGTGCCCGGATGGTCCCGCAGGAGCGTGTTGTACACGCGCAGCTCGTCGTGCGCGGGGATTCCCTCGGTGATCGTCACCACGAGCGCAACGCCGGCAGCGGCCGCCTCCAGGATCGCGTCGGCTGCGAAGCGCGGCGGAACGAAGATCATCGCGGTGTTGGGCCTGACCTCGGACATCGCCTCGGCCCAGCTGTCGAACACCGGGATGCCCTCGACGTCCTGACCACCCTTGCCGGGGGTCACGCCGCCGACCACGTTCGTGCCATAGGTGCGGTTGTTGAGCGTGTGGAAGCTGCCCTCGCGCCCGGTGATGCCGGCCACGCACAGCCGGGTGTCCTTGTCGACGAGGACGGCCATCAGCCGGCCACCCCGGCGCCCGCGTGTCCCTCCGCGGGGTGGGCGGCGAGCGCGACGACCTTCTCCGCAGCCTCGTTCATCGTGGCTGCGGGGTGGACGTTGGGGAGGTTCGCCTCGCTCAGCAGCCTCCGCCCCTCGGCGTCGTTGGTGCCGTCGAGCCTGACCACGAACGGGATCGCTTTCTCCTCCGGTCCGAGCTCGCCGAAGGCGGCGATCAGCCCGGTCGCGACCTCGTCGCAACGGGTGATGCCGCCGAAGATGTTGAACAGCACGGCGCGCACGGCGTGGTTGGCGAGGATCAGCTGGACCGCCTGCTCGATCTTCTCCGCGTCCGAGCCGCCGCCCGCGTCGAGGAAGTTGGCGGGTGAGCCCCCGGCCTGCGCGACGACGTCCAGCGTGGACATCACCAGCCCCGCGCCGTTGCCGAGGATCCCGATGTCGCCGTCGAGCTTGACGTACTGGACGCCCTCTTCCTTGGCCCGGCGCTCGATCGGGTCTTCGTTCTCGGCGTCGGAGAGCTCCTGGTTCTCGGGGTGGCGGTAGAGCGCGTTGCCGTCGAGCGACACCTTGGAGTCGAGCGCTCGCACGTCGCGCTCGGGCGTGACGATCAGCGGGTTGATCTCCGCGAGCGTGGCGTCCTCCTGGATCCAGACCTCGTACAGCGCCACGAGCGCATCGGCGACGCCGTCGATCACGTCGGCGTCGGCTTCCCCCGCCGTGGCGATCTGCACGGCCTGCTCGCGCGAGAGCCCCGCGAGCGGGTCGACGTGGCTGCGGACCAGCTTCTCGGGGGTCTTCTCGGCGACCTCTTCGATGTCCACGCCGCCCTCGACGCTGAACATCACCAGCGGCTTCTTGGCGGACCGGTCGAGCAGCACCGAGGCGTAGTACTCCGAGGCGATGTCCGAGGCATGCTCGATCCAGAGCGTGCGCACGATGTGGCCGCGGATGTCCATGCCGAGGATGTCGGTCGCGTGCTCGCGCGCCTCCGCCTCGTCGGATGCGAGCTTCACGCCGCCCGCCTTGCCGCGGCCGCCGATCAGGACCTGCGCCTTGACGACCACCGGGTAGCCGACCTCGCCCGCGGCGGCCACCGCGTCGTCCACGTTCGTGACCGCCCTGCCTGAGGACACCTTCAGTCCGTGCCGGGCGAAGAGCTGCTTGCCCTGATACTCCAGCAGGTCCATAGCGGCGCGGGACTCTAACGCAAGCGCGCCGTCGCCGGATCGCGCATCCCGCGTTGCGTGGCCGCGCCGTTCGAGCGCGTCGCGGCATAATGCCCGTCGGCATGGCCCTCCCCAAAAACGTCACATTCGTCACGTTCGACGTGTACGGCACCCTGATCGACTGGGAGACCGGCGTGTACGAGGCGTTCGCGGCGGAGGCGGCGCGCGACGGGATCGAGCTCGACCGCGGCGAGCTGATCCCGCTGTTCCACGAGATCTCGCGCGAGATCGAGAGCGGCTCCTACGAGCTCTACGCGGAGGTGCTGCGGCGCACCGCGATCGAGATCGCCAAACGCCTCGAATGGCCGCTGGAGCCTTCGCGCTCGGGCTTCCTGCCCGACTCGGTCCAGCGCTGGCAGCCGTTCAGGGAGACGAACGCGCAGCTCGCGAAGTTCGCCAAGAAGTACAAGCTGGGCCTGCTCTCGAACATCGACGACAAGCTGCTCGGGCAGACCCGCCGCCACATCCCGATCGACTTCGACCTGGTCGTGACCGCCCAGCAGGTTCGCTCCTACAAGCCCGAACCGCCTCACTTCACCGAGTGCGCGCGGCGCATGGGCGGCAAGCGGGGTTGGGTCCACGTGGCGGCGAGCCACTACCACGACGTGGTCCCGTGCGTCAAACAGCGCGTGCCGGTGGTGTGGGTGAACCGCAGCAAGGAGACGCTGGATTCCTCGCAGAAGAAGCCCACCGCGGAGGTCCCGAACCTCAAAGAGGCGGCGAAGCTCCTCGGCGTCGCCTAGACCGCGGGCGTGCGCGCGGTCTCGCTGCATCGCGACGTGATCGTCGCAACGAGCCGCGTGTGGGCGACGAACTGCACGATCGTTCGGGGCGCGGTCGCCGGGGCCGACGGCGCCGAGACGTTCGTGGTCGACTCGCCCGTGCTGCCCGACGAGCTCGAGCTGCTCCCCGCGCTGCTGGGCCAGGCGGGGTTCGCCGAGCCGAGCGGCCTGCTGGCGACGCACGGTGACTGGGACCACCTGCTCGCGCCGCTCGCGTTCCCCCAGACGCCGCTCGGCTGCGCTGAGAGCACCTCCGAGCGGATCGCCGCCGAGCCGGGCGATGCGCAACGCAAGCTGCGCGGGTTCGACGAGACCTTCTACGTCGAGCGCCCGCGCCCGCTGGCGCTCGGGGCGTTGCAGGCGCTGCCGGTGCCGGGACGCTGCGAGATCGGCTCGCAGGAGCTGGAGCTGCACCCCACCGCCGGCCACGTGCGCGACGGGATGGCGCTGCTCGCGCCGTGGGCGGGGGTGCTGATCGCGGGCGACTACCTCTCGCCGGTGGAGATCCCCACCCTCGCCGGGGGCGACCTCGACGGCTACCGCGAGACGCTCGAACGCCTGCGCGGGCTCGTGGGGCGCTGCGAGCACGTCGTCCCGGGGCACGGGCCGGTGCTCACGAGCGCCCGCGCGCTCGAGGTGCTCGAGCAGGACCTCGTGTATCTGCAGGCGCTCTCGAGCGAGGGCCACGACGCGAAGCTCCCGCGCGTGCAGCGCTCGGCCGAGCAGCGCCGCATGCACGCTCAGAACGTCGAGGCGCTCAGCTCTCGGGGCTCTTGATCGTCGCGATCGGGGCGCCCGCCTGGATCGGCTCCCCTTCGGTGACCGGCAGCTCGACGATCGTGCCCGCCTTGTGGGCGGTGATCTCGTTCTCCATCTTCATCGCCTCGATGATGCAGAGCAGCTGGCCCTCCTCGACCGTGTCGCCCTGCTTGACGAGCACCTTCCACATGTTCCCCTGCAGGGGCGAGGGCAGCGTGTCTGCGCCGCCCGCGGAGCTGCTGGCGCCGCTGCGCTGCGAGCGCTTGGGGGCGGCGCGGCCGGCCGGGGCGGCGCTTCCGTTCGAGCCCGCGGCCGCAGCGCCGCCGAACGCGGGGCCCACGACGCGCACGTCGAAGCGCTTGCCGGAGACCTCCACCGCGTAGGTCTGCTCCACCTTCGGCTCCTCGTCGTCGGCCGGCGGCGCCTGCTGGGGCTGGGCGAGCGTCTTCAGCCACGCCTTGTCCTCGAGCAGCGCCCTGCACGTCGACCCGCGCGCCCAGTCCTCGGTCGCGAGCAGCGCCTTGTGGAACGGGATCAGCGTCTTCAGGCCCTCGATCTCGTATTCGTCCAGGGCGCGCAGCATCCGCTTCGTGGCCTCCTCGCGGTTCGAGTCCCACACGATCAGCTTCGCCACCATCGGGTCGTACATCGGCGACACCTCGCCGTTTTCCTGGACACCCGAGTCGACCCGCACGCCCGGCCCGGTGGGCTCGCGGTAGCGCCCGATCCTACCCGGCGCCGGCGCGAAGTTCTTGGAGGCGTCCTCGGCGTTGATGCGGCACTCGATCGCGTGTCCGCGCAGCTCGATGTCCTCCTGCGCGTAGGAGAGCTCCTCGCCCGCGGCCGCGCGGATGCCCTCCTTGACGATGTCCACCCCCGTGGTCATCTCCGTGACGCAGTGCTCGACCTGCACGCGCGTGTTCATCTCCAGGAAGAAGTACTCCGGCTCGCCGGGCTCGTCGGCGTGCGTGGCGAACAGGCCCTCGATCGTGCCCGCTCCGACGTAGTCGACCGCCTTGGCCGCGTTCACCCCGATCTCGCCGATCCGCGCGCGGATCTGCGGGTCCACCACCCATTCGGGCGCGGGGGACTCCTCGATCACCTTCTGGTGGCGGCGCTGGATCGAGCAGTCGCGCTCGCCGAGGTGGATCACGTTGCCGTGCCGGTCCGCGAGGACCTGGACCTCGACGTGGCGGGGGTCGTGCAGGTAGCGCTCGAGATACACGGTGGGGTCCGAGAAGAACTTCTCGCCTTCGCGGCTCGAGCCCTCGAACGCGCCCTCCAGCTCATCGGCGCCGAGCGCCACACGGAAGCCCTTGCCGCCGCCGCCCCCGGCCGCCTTCACGGCCACGGGGAAGCCGATCTCCGCTTCGGCGATCCGCAGCGCGTCGGCGGCGCTCGCCACCGGCTCGGTGGTGCCCGGCACGATCGGCACCCCCGCCGCGGCCATCAGCTCCCGCGCCCGCGTCTTGGAGCCCATCGCCTCGATCGCGCTCGCGGGCGGTCCGATGAACACGATCCCAGCCTCCTCGCACGCGGCGGCGAACGGGGCGTTCTCGGCCAGGAAGCCGTAGCCGGGGTGGATCGCCTCCGCCCCCGCGCGGCGCGCCACGTCGAGGATCTTCTCCACGTGCAGGTAGTTGTCCGCCGCGGGTCCGTCGCCGAGGTTGTACGCCTCGTCGGCCCGCCGCACGTGCGGCGCGCCGGCGTCGAGCTCGGAGTAGACCGCCACGCTCACGATCCCCATCTCCTGCAGCGCCCGCGCGATCCGCACCGCGATCTCGCCGCGGTTGGCTATCAGGACCGTGCTGAACATCGGCCGCGGAGGATACCGGCCCGCGGCCATGGGCCGGGGCGGATGCGCCGGACGGGCGTTACGCGGCGGCCGCGACGGGAGCCGCGATCATGCCCGCCCCGACGGTGCCGTTGCTGGCCTCGTCGATCAGGATGAAGCTGCCCGTGCGGCGGTTGCTCGCGTAGCTGTCGAAGACCAGCGGCGCGCTCGTGCGCAGCCTCACCCGTCCGATGTCGTTCAGCGCGAGCTCGGATGGGGCATCGTCGGGTCCGCTGCGCTGGAGGGTGTGCACGTCGACGACGTCGTCGATCGCCTGCACCGCCGCCGTGACGTGATGCGAGGTGTGCTTGAGCACGTAACGGCCCCCGGGGCGCAGCGGCGCGTCGGTCATCCAGCACACGTCTGCGAGCAGCTCGCGTGCCACCTCGGGCGCCTCGTCGGGATGGCAGATCAGCGCGCCGCGCGAGATGTCGAGGTCGTCCTCGAGGCGCAGCGTGAACGACATCGGCGCGGTCGCCTCGTCGAGCTCCCCCTCGTAGGTGTCGATCGCGGCGATCCGCGTGCGGCCGCCGTCGGGCAGCACGGCGACCTCGTCGCCGCGGCGGAGCGCGCCGCTGGCGAGCTGGCCGGCGTAGCCGCGGTAGTCCTCCCCGGAGGCCGCCGGGCGCACCACCCACTGGACGGGGAAGCGCGCGGGCCGCTCGTCCGGGTGGTCATAGGCCACGTCCACCTGCTCGAGGTAGTCGAGCAGCACCGGCCCCTCGTACCACTCCATCCGGGAGGAGCGATCCACCACGTTGTCGCCGTTGAGCGCGGACATCGGGATGAACGACACATCGGTCGCACGGTCGCCGTGCGCGAGCCGCTCGGCGAAGCCGCCGAACTCCTCCACGAGCTCCTCGAAGCGCTCCCGCGAGTGGTCGACGAGGTCCATCTTGTTCACCGCCACGAGCATGTGCGGAATCCCGAGCAGCGCGCTGATGAACGCGTGGCGCTTGGACTGCTCCAGCACGCCCCTGCGCGCGTCGAGCAGGATCACCGCCACGTCGGCCGTGGACGCCCCGGTCACCATGTTGCGCGTGTACTGCTGGTGGCCGGGGCAGTCGGCGATGATGAAGCGCCGCTTCGCGGTGGCGAAGTAGCGGTAGGCGACGTCGATCGTGATCCCCTGCTCGCGCTCGGCGCGCAGGCCGTCGGTCAGCAGCGCCAGATCGAACGCCCCCTCGCCCCCGCGGCGCTCGCTCGCCTCCTGGACGTGCTCGAGCTGGTCCTCGAACACCTGCTTGGCGTCGTAGAGCAGACGGCCGATCAGCGTGCTCTTGCCGTCATCCACGGACCCCGCCGTGGTGAAGCGCAGCAGGTCAAGGGTCATTTAGACGCTGAGATGGCCGTAGGCCGAGTCAGACAAGGACGCAGTGAGCGCCGCGTGCTTTGCACGCAAGCGAGCGAGGACGCCGTATGGCGAAGGCATACGGCCATCTCAGAAGTAGCCGGCCTTCTTGCGGTCCTCCATCGCCGCCTCCGACACCCGGTCGTCGGCGCGCGTCTCGCCGCGCTCGGTGATGCGCGTGGCCGCGATCTCGAGCACCACCTCGTCCAGCGTCTGCGCCTGCGAGACGACGCCTCCCGTGCAGCTCATGTCGCCCACGGTGCGGTATCGGACGGTCTCGGTGGTGACCTCCTCGCCGTCGATCAGCTCGGCGAACGGGCTCATCGCGTAGAGCATGCCGTCGCGCTTGAACACCTCGCGCTCGTGCGAGAAGTAGATCGATGGCACCTCCAGCTGCTCCTGGTCGATGTACTCCCAGACGTCGAGCTCTGTCCAGTTCGACAGCGGGAACACGCGCACGTGCTCGCCGTTGTTGATGCGGCCGTTGTAGAGGTTCCAGAGCTCCGGGCGCTGGTTCTTGGGGTCCCACTGGCCGAAGTCGTCGCGGAAGGAGAACACGCGCTCCTTCGCGCGGGCGCGCTCCTCGTCGCGGCGCGCGCCGCCGAACGCCGCGTCGAAGCCGTGCTCGGCGATCGCATCGAGCAGGGTGACGGTCTGCAGCCGGTTGCGCGACGCGCGCGGGCCGGTCTCCTCGACGACGCGGCCGTTGTCGATCGACTCCTGCACGCTCGCCACCACGAGCCGCTCGCCCAGCTCCGTTACCCGGCGGTCGCGGAACTCGATCACCTCGGGGAAGTTGTGCCCGGTGTCGACATGCATCAGCGGGAACGGGAACGGTGCCGGCCGGAACGCCTTCTCGGCGAGCCGCAGCAGCACGATCGAGTCCTTGCCGCCGCTGAACAGCAGCACGGGCCGCTCGAATTCAGCGGCCACCTCGCGCATCACGTGGATCGCCTCCGACTCGAGCGCCCGCAGGTGACTCAGCTGTGGGCGCGCAGCAACGCTCATCGGGGCGTCAGGCGTGCTCTGAGGACGGGTCGACGACCTCTACGTGGATCCCGCACTCGGTCTTGTCGGTGCCCGCCCAGCGGCCTTCGCGGCCGGAGCCGGGCTGCGTGCAGGGCGCGCAACCGATCGACTCGTAGCCCTGGTCGTGCAGCGGGTTGTAGGGGAGGTCGCGCTCGTGGATGCGCCGCCACAGGTCCTTGTCGGTCCAGTGGGCGAGCGGGTTGTACTTCCACAGGCCGCGCACCTCGTCGCGTTCGATCAGCTGGCTGTCGGCGCGGGTGGGGCCCTGCTCGCGGCGGATGCCCGTGATCCAGGCGTCCGCTGTGCTCAGCGACTGCTCGAGCGCTGCGACCTTGGCGGCGGAGCAGCAGTGCTCGGGCCCGCTCCACGGCGCCTCGGGGTTGCTCGCGTCGAACACCTCGATCTCCACGCCGAAGCGCTCCTCGAACGCGCGCCACGTCTTCATGGTCTCCTCGAAGAGGACGCCCGTGTCGATCGTGACGATGCGGACCGCGCGTCCGGTTCCCTGGTCGAGACGCAGGAGCTCGTCGATCAGGACGGACTCCTCCTTCTGGAAGGAGCACAGCAACACAGAGCGCTCGCCGTGGCGAGCGGCCTCGCGAAGCGTGTGGGTGAGGCTCAGGGCCGGGTCGTGCTCCACGGTCACCTCCGCTGCGTTGCTGTTTGCCGGTTCCATGTCGTTTCCTTGCTTATCGCTTTCGGGTCCTAGACGGCGCACTCGCCCTCGCCGCGGATCACTTCGAACGGCACGCTGCGGTTCCAATCGATGAATTCGTTCATCGTCTCCAGGCCGAAGTCGGCCGGGAGCGAGAGCTCCTTGACGCGCGCTTCGAGATCCTCGGCACCCACACGAGCGACGAACTCGCCCCATGACTCCTGATCGTTGCGCTCGGCTTCGTAGTGGCGCACCCAGCGGTCGATCGCCTCGGGGATGCGCTTGGCGGGAAGCCGCAGCTTCAGCCGCTGACCGAACTTCACGCTTCCGCCTTCGTCCACGCCGCCCACGTGCGGGATGTAGGCGGGGATCGTGTGCTCGCCGACTTTGATCGACGCGCCGTAGAAGCCGATGTCGGCGATGTGATGCTGGCCGCAGCCGTTCGGGCAGCCGCTCATCTTGATGTGGATGCGGCGGGCGAGCGCGTCGGTGATGTGCATCTCCTCCACGCGCTCCTGCACCGCCTGGTTCAGCCCCATCGAGCTGGTGATCCCGAGCTTGCACGAGTCGGTGCCGGGGCACGAGACCACGTCGGTGATCTCGCGCGAGCCGGGCTCGCCGAGTCCGAGCTCGCCGAGTGCCTGCCACACGTCGTAGATCGACTCCTCGCGCACCCAGCGCAGGACGATGTTCTGCTGCACGGTCGTGCGCGCGTAGCCTCCGCAGTGGTCGCGCATGATCTGCGCGAGGCCGCGGAACTGCTCCGGCGTCAGGTCGCCGCGGGTGACCTTCACCTCGACGGTGACGTAGCCGTCCTGCTTCTGCTCCTCCACGTTGGCGGAGCAGAAGCGCTCGTATGCCTGCAGGTCGCCGTTGGGGCTTCCGTAGCTCTGCGGCGGCGCAGGCGCCGACTCGCGCTCGTCGTCGACGAACAGGCGGTGCTCGAGCGAGAAGTCCCGTTCGGCCACCCAGTCGCCCTGGAGCTCCTCCTCGACCTGCTTGCGCAGCTCGTCGATCCCGTACTTGTCGACGAACACCTTGATGCGCGCCCGCGCGCGGTTCACGCGCAGCCACTCCTGGCGGTCGAACACGCGCATCACGGCCTCGGTGACGCGCAGGTACTCGCCGTTGTCGAGCTCGAGGAAGTCGTAGAGGACGAGCGCCTCGCGGGGCATGATCGAGGTGCCACCGCCCACGAGCATCTCCACGCCGCGCACCTCACCGGGGCGGGAGGGATCACTCGACTCGCGCACGCGCGCGCGGAACGCCACGTCGTGGATGCCGCTGATCGCGCGGTCCCGCGGGGAGCCGTCGAACGACGTCTTGACCTTGCGCGGCATCCCCTGCGTGGTGGGGTGGCGCACGAAGTAACGCACGTACGCGCCCGCGTACGGGGTGAGGTCGAACAGCTCGTCCTTGGCCACGCCCGCCCACGGATCGCCGGTGACGTTGCGCATCGTGTTGCCGCAGCCCTCGCGGCTGGATAGGCCCGCCTCGCCGAGCTCGCGGATCAGCTGCTCGGCTTCGACCAGCGGCACGTGGTGCATCTGGATGTTCTGGCGGGTGGTGATGTGCCCCTTGCGCAGCGGCACGTACTTCTCCACCACGTCCGCGAACGCGTCCAGCTGCTCGGGGGTGACGCCTCCGAACGGGAGCTTCACGCGGACCATCTGCACGTCCGGCTGGCGCTGCCCGTAGACGCCCTGCTTGAGGCGGAACTTGATGAACTCGTCTTCCTCGGTGTCGCCGGCGAGGAATTTGGTCGCTTCCGTCTTGAAGTCGTCGTACTCCCGCTGCAGGATCGGGATCACGTGACCGGGCACGTTCTGGAGGACCTCTGGGTCCTCGAGAGTGCCGCGGTTGGCTTGGATGGAAGCTTGCTCCATGTACGTCCTCCAGTTGCGGGCGGTGTGCCGAACCCCCGACTATACGCCGCCTGCTGCCGCGGGGGAGAGTATTGACCTAAAGCCTAGCGGCTTTCAGGTGTTTATCCAGGGGTGCATCTCGCCGGCGTCGGGATCGCGCAACACGCCCTCGAGGAGCGCCGTCTCGCGCCAGCCGTCACGCTCGCCTGCGCTCTCCGCGGCGGCCCTCCCGGTGGCCCGCATGAACTGCTCGAGCGCCGCCACGACCGCGGCGGCCTCCTCGGGGGAGGCGGTGGGTGCGAGCAGTTCCAGCTTCATCGCCGCCCATTGTTGCGCGAACGGTCCCCGACCCGCGCGAACGGCCCCCCACCCCCGCGAACGGTGCTGGCCCGCGCGAACATTCCCGACGGGGAGAAACGATCCTGACCCGCGCGAGCGTCCCCCCGGGCCCGGCGCACGGTTGCCGGCCCGCCGGTGTGGGGGACGATTGTGTGACACAACTACACAATTGTGTGACACACTGGTACACTTGCTCGCATGGTCGCTCGGGAAACCGTCACGGACCAGGTTTTCGCGTCCCTGCGCGAGGAGATCCTCACCGGGCACCAGCAGCCCGGAGCAACGCTTCCCCCGCTCCGGAGGCTCGCCACCCGGTTCGGCGTGAGCGTCGCGGTGGTCCGAGAAGCGGTCGGGAGGCTCGAGCAGCTGCGCCTCGTGGAGGTCCGCCAGGGGTCCGGCATGGTCGTGCAGGACTGGCGCCGCGCAGGGGGGCTCGAGACGCTCGCTCTCGGCGGTCTGCCGGTCTCCGAGATCGCGGGCGACCTGTTCGAGGCGCGCACGCTGCTGCTCGTGGAGTCCGCGCGGCTCGCAGGCTCCCGGGCGAGCGCCGCCGCGCGGGTCGACGTCGCGATGGCGATGGGGGACGTTGCGCGGGCCGAAGGGATCAAGACCAGCCTGGTCGCCGACTGGGAGTTCATGGCGGCCGTGGTCGAGGCGTCCGGCAACCTCGTCTTCCAGCTGATCCTCAACTCGGTGCGCGAGCTGTACCTCCCCCACGCAGAGGCGTTCGCCGCGATCGTCGGAGGGCGCGACGAGCTGATCCCGATGTACGAAGGCGTGGCGAGCGCGATCCATGCGGGGGACGGAGACGCGGCAGCAGGGGCGATGCGCGAGCTCGCGCTCGCCCAGGGCCGACGGATCGCAGCGCGATGAGCGCAACGGCCGGGATGGACGCCTTCCTGCGCGCCGCCCCCGCGCCCCAGCGCGCGGGGATGCGTGCGCTCCTGGCGCTCGCGGGCCGCCCCCGCGGCCGCCGGCTGCTCGACCGCGTGCCGCTGGCCAAGCAGGCCGCGTGGTCCCTGCTGGCGATGCGTCGCTACGACGACCCTGAGGTCTCGCGCGCGCTCGGCTGGGACGCCGCCGAGGTCGCCGAGCGCGGCCGCTCGCTGCGACGCGCCGAGGGCAGGCCGTGACCGACTCGGCGGACGTGTGCGTGGTGGGCGCGGGCGCGGGCGGCGCCGTGCTCGCCGCGGAGCTCGCCGAGGGCGGCGCACGCGTGACGCTGCTCGAGCAGGGCCCCGCGCACGACCCCGACGGCTTCACGGCGCGGCCGCCGGAGATGATGGCCAAGCTCTACCGCGATGCGGGCCAGACGGCCACGCTCGGCTCACCGCCGATCCTGCTGCCGGTCGGCCGCGGCCTCGGCGGCACGACGCTCGTGAACTCAGGCACGTGCTTCCGCACACCCGCGCACGTGCTCGAGCGTTGGGCGCGCGAGTTCGCGCTCGACCTCGACGAGGCGTCGCTCGCGCCCTGCTTCGAGCGCGTGGAGAGCGCGCTCTCGGTCGCGGAGGTCGCCCCCGACCTCGCAGGCGAGAACGCCGCCGTTGCCCGGCGCGGGGCGGAACGGCTCGGCTGGTCGCATGGCTACCTCAGGCGCAACGCGCGCGGGTGCGTCGGGTCGGGGGTGTGCGCGTTCGGATGCCCCACATCTGCCAAGCAGCACACGGGCATCACCTACATCCCGCGTGCGCGCGCTGCGGGTGCGCGGATCGTCACCGGCGCAGACGTCAAGCGCGTGATCGTGCGCAGCGGCCGCGCCGTGGGCGTGGAGGCGCACGTCGCAGGCCGCGGGAGCGTGGAGGTGCGCGCGCCCGTCGTTGCGCTCGCGTGCGGCACGATCCACACGCCGGTGCTGCTCGACCGCAGCCGCGTGCCCGATCCCTCCGGCGAGCGCGGACGCAACCTGTCCCTGCACCCCGCCACCGCAGCGTTCGCGCTGATGGACGACGTCGTCGACATGGCGCGGGGCGTCCCGCAGAGCTTCTTCGTGGACGAGTTCGCGCGCGAGGGGGTCATGCTCGAGGGCGTCGCCGGGCCGCCCGCGTACGCAGCGATGGCGCTTCCGCTCACCGGCGAGCGCCACGACGCCGCGATGGCGAACTACCGGCACCTGGCTCAGTTCGGCCTGATGGTCAGCGACCAATCGCGCGGACGTGTGCGCACCGTCGGCCGCCATCCCGTGATCCGCTACGACCTGTGCGCTGCGGATCTCGCGCGCTTCCGCGCGGGCCTCGGACGCCTGCGCGAGCTGTTCGAGGCGGCGGGGGCGCGCGAGGTCTACCTGCCGCTGCCCGCAGGCGTGGAGCCGGAGCACGCACAGCCGGGCGACCTCAAACTGATGGCCTTCCACCCGCTCGGCACCGCGCGTGCCGATGGGCGGCCGGGCCATGGCGTCACCGACGGCCGCCTGGCCGTCCGCGGCGTGCGCGGCCTCTACCTCGCTGACGGCTCGGTCGTGCCGAGCGCGCTCGGGGTGAACCCACAGCTGACGATCATGGCGCTCGCCACACGCCTGGCGGACACCCTGCTCGACCGCTCCGGCACGCCGTCCGCGCCGGGGGCGCGCGCCGGCACCGTTGCGCTCGCGAACGGGCATCTCAACACCAAGGAGGTTCTGTGTCCTTCCTGATCGACCCGCCCTGGCTGTTCGCCTCGGGCGTCGCCTACGGGCGCATGCTGCCGGAGCGCACGCGCGGCGCGCGCGCGCTGCACACCGCCACCGCGGCGACGTTCCTTCTCACGAGCATCTCGCTGTACCAGAACCGTCGCTGGACGCGCCCGATCTGGGAGGCGTGTCGCGCCGAGGACGGCCGCGACTGGATGCTCAACTCGGGCGTGTTCAAGTTCGACCACAAGCGTGCGGGCGTGCGCACGCACGCCGTCTCCGCGCTGCTGTTCGCCACCTACCCGTGGTGGCTGTTGCTCGGCGAACGCGTGGGACGCAGGCGCGGTGGGGCGCGCAGCGCCGCTCCGTGACGCTGCCGCTAGAGCGGGATGTTGCCGTGCTTGCGCTTCGGGCCGGGTTCGCGCTTGCCCTGCAGCGTGCGCAGGGCCACGATCAGCTTCGGGCGCGTCTCGTGGGGCACGATCACGTCGTCGATGTAGCCGCGCTCCGCGGCCGTGTAGGGGTTGGCGAAGCGCGCCTTGTAGTCCTCCATCAGCTTGCCGCGCCGCTCGTCGGGCGTGGGGCTGTCGGCGATGTCGCGGCGGTAGATGATGTTCACCGCGCCCTCCGGGCCCATCACGGCCACCTCGGAGGTGGGCCAGGCGAAGTTGAAGTCCGCGAGCATGTGCTTGGAGGCCATGACGTCGTAGGCGCCCCCGTAGGCCTTGCGCGTGATCACGGTGAGCTTCGGCACGGTCGCCTCCGTGAACGCGTACAGCAGCTTCGCCCCGTGGCGGATGATGCCGCCCCACTCCTGGCTCGTCCCGGGTAGGAACCCAGGCACGTCCACGAACGTGAGCAACGGGATGTTGAACGCGTCGCACGTGCGCACGAACCGCGCCGCCTTCGCCGAGGCGTCGATGTCGAGCACGCCCGCGAGCTGGTTGGGCTGGTTGCCCACCACGCCGATCGCGTAGCCGTCGAGCCGCGCAAAGCCGCAGATGATGTTCCTGGCGTGGTGCTCGTGCACCTCGAAGAACTCCTCGTCGTCGACGATCAGACGAACCACGTCGCGCATGTCGTAGGGCTTGTTGGGGTTGTCCGGGACGACCGTGTCGAGCGCGAGGTCCATGCGCTCGGGATCGTCGGTGGGAGCAACTCGCGGCGCCGTCTGCAGGTTGTTCTGGGGCAGGAACGAGATCAGGTAGCGGCAGTCCTCCAGGCAGGCGTCCTCGTCCTCGGAGGCGAAGTGCGCCACGCCGGACTTGGTGTTGTGCGACATCGCGCCGCCGAGCTCCTCGAACCCCACCTCCTCACCGGTGACCGTCTTGATCACGTCGGGGCCGGTGATGAACATGTGCGAGGTCTCCTTCACCATGAAGATGAAGTCGGTGATCGCAGGCGAGTAGACCGCACCGCCCGCGCACGGCCCCATGATCAGGCTGATCTGCGGGATCACGCCCGAGCAGCGCACGTTGCGCACGAACACGTCCCCGTAGGCGCCCAGCGACACCACGCCCTCCTGGATGCGGGCGCCGCCCGAGTCGTTGATCCCGATCACCGGGCAGCCGATCTTCGCCGCCAGGTCCATGATCTTGCACATCTTCTCGCCCATCACCTCGCCGAGCGAGCCGCCGAACACGGTGAAGTCCTGGCTGAACACGCACACGGGGCGCCCTTCGATCGTGCCGTGGCCGGTCACCACCGCGTCGCCCCAAGGCCGGTTCTTCTGCATGTCGAAGTCGTAGGTGCGGTGGCGCACGAACGTGTCGAGCTCCTGGAAGGAGCCGGGATCGAGCAGCTTCTCCACCCTCTCGCGCGCCGTGTACTTGCCGCGTGCGTGCTGCTTCTCCTCCGCCTCCGGCGCGGAGTGCAGCGCCGCTTCGCGGAGCTCGTGCAGCTGCGCGAGCTTCTCGTCGTAGGTTTCCGGCGCCTTCTTGCGAGGCTCTTTGCGGTGGCCGCTGCGCGAGGTCGCAAGCAGCGCCGCGTCGGCCTGACGGTCGTGGGGAGAGCTCGCCATCGGCGCGGGATGTTATCTGGGGCGCGCGTGCAGCCTGCGCCGCGAGCCCGTGATCTGCCACGGGCCGGGCGTCACGTCGAGCAGCACGTTCACCGCCCACACGATCACCGTCGCGCCCACGTAGGTCCAGAACCCCGAGATGTCGAACCCGCCCACGATCGCGCTCGTGATCACGAGCATCAGCAGCGACACGAAGAACCACGCCACGCCGAGCGTCAGCAGCGCCAGCGGCAGCGTCACGAACCGCAGCACCGGCTTGAGCACCGTGTTGAGCACGCCGAACACCGCCGCCGCAGCGAGCACCGACAGCGCGCCGCTCGTGTGCACGCCGCTCAGCAGCGCCGCCACCACCGCCAGCACGAGCGCGTTCGTGAGCCACGACAGCGCCAGGCGCGTCGTCAGTTTGGGGTGGCGGTCGTGACCGCCACGCACCAGATCGTCCACCACTTCTCCGCGCCGCGGGCTCATGCGCCCCAGCGTACGACAGCGAGCGCTCAGGCGCGCGAGAACGGGCGGTGATGCGCTGCGCCGAGGCGGTCGAGCACGGAGGTCAGCAGCGCCGTCACCTCTGCGTCCGCCGCCTCCTCGGCCGCGCGCAGCTCCGCTGAGAGGTGGGCGGCGGTGTCGGCGTGGATCTCCGTCTCGGCGGGGATCTCCGTCTCGGCCGGGATCTCGGTCGCAGGTTGAGCCTCGGCCTCGGGCTGCGCGTCCGCCTCGGCCTCGACCTCCGTACCGGAGACGGGGGTCGGCTCGGCGGCGGCCGGCTCGGGAATCGCGGGGCCGGTGATGCGCGCGCGCACGGGGGACTCGATCGCCTCCTCGGCGGCGGGGCCGCCCTCCTCCACCTCGACCGCCTCGGTGTCCTCCGCGAGCGGTGGGTCGAACTGGCCCCACCACGCGTCGGCCTCGGCTGCTCGGGCGGCGGGGTCCTCGGCCATCATCTCGAGAGGCTCGACGAGCTTCGCGGGCTCGGCAGAAGAGCGTGCCGAGAAGCGGCCGAACAGGCGCGCGAAGAACCCGCGGCGCGGCAGCGTGTCGGGCTCCGGCGCGGACGCGTGCTCGCGCTCCGCGCCGGCGTCGTCTTCGCCCGGCGGCTCCTCAGCCGTCACCGGCGCCTGATCGTCTGCGGGCGGAGGCTGCTCGGAGGACGCGAGGTCGTGCGCAAGCGCGCGCGCCGCCGCCGTGACGGGCTCGCCCGGCACCGGCTCGCCGCGGCTCCCCTCCGCGACGATCGCGGACGGCGCATCTTCGGCCTCTTCCGAGGGCGGCTCGGCGCCCGTTGCCTCGGCGGGCGCGGCTTCGGCGAGCGCGGCTTCGGCAAGCGCGGTTTCCGCGGTTGGTGGCTCGGGGAGCCCCGTGTCGGCGGGGGCGGGCTCCGGCGCGGGCGCCGGGTCGGATCGGGGCGCGCCGACCTCGTGCTCGACGGTGAGCGTCACGCGGGTGCCCCAGCCGGACGCCTTCAGCGCAACCGTGCCGGACGCGCCCTCTGCCTCCCAGGCGACGAGCTTCTCCGGTTCGACGCGGCTGATCCGGATCTCGCCGAGCGCGCCGAGGTGACGCGCGAGCGACTCGGGGTCGCTGAGCTCCGTCCACAGCTCGGGCGGGGACTTCACGAGCGTGCGCTGCACCTCGGTGGTGACCATCGACCCTCTGTTCGCGCGCGGGCGTCCCACTCCTCCCGCTGGGCGGGCGCTGCCGCCCAGGCGAGGAGATCGCTCGGCGGGCGTCGGGCTATGCGGCCGAACGGGCGGGGTGCGCCGCTGCGACGATGCCGCGCTCGTGGAGCACCTCCGCGAGCTGCACCGCGTTCGTCGCAGCGCCCTTGCGGAGGTTGTCGGCCACGATCCACATGTCCAGCGCGCGCTCGTGGCCCGGGTCGCGGCGGATCCGTCCGACGAACACCTCGTCGCGGCCCTCGGCGTCGATCGCCATCGGGTACACCGCGGCATGGGGATCGTCGCGGACGACCACGCCGGGCGCCTGCGCGAGCAGCTCGCGGGCCTGCTCGGGCGTGAGCGGGTCGCGCGTCTGCACGTTGACCGCCTCGGAGTGGCCGTTGACGACCGGCACGCGCACGCACGTCGCGCTCACGCGGATCGAGGGGTCGTCGAGGATCTTGCGCGTCTCGTGGATCAGCTTGCGCTCCTCGTCGGTGTGGTCGTCGCCGTGGGCGAAGCTGCCCGCGTGCGGGAGCGCGTTGAACGCGATCTGGTGCGCGTACTGCGCAGGCGGGGCGACGTCGCTTTCGTGGAGGATCGCGTGGGCCTGGTCGAGCAGCTCGCCCACCGCGCTGCTGTTCGTCCCCGACACAGCCTGGTAGGTGCTGATCACGAGTCGCTCGATACCGGCGGCTTGGTGGATCGGCTTCAGCGCCACCACCATCTGCATCGTCGAGCAGTTCGGGTTGGCGATGATGCCGCGGTGCCCTGCAAGCGCGTCGGGATTGACCTCGCTGACCACGAGCGGAACGTCGGCTTCCATGCGCCAGCGCGAGGAGTTGTCGATCACGGTGGCGCCCGCCCCCGCGAAGCGCGGCGCCCACTCGCCCGAGGTCGAGCCGCCCGCTGAGAACAGCGCCAGGTCGAATCCCTGGATCGAGTCCTCGGTGAGCGCCTGCACGATCAGGCCACCGTCGAGCTCCTTGCCGACCGAGCGCTCGGAGGCGAACGCCACGATCTCACGCGCGGGGAACTCGCGCTCGCGCAGCAGCGCGAGCATCAGCGTGCCCACCTGGCCGGTCGCGCCCACCACGGCGACCCTGTAGCCCGCTCGAGACATGTCAGGAGGGTAGCCGCAGCACGCCGCACGCGCTGCCGCCGCCCCTGCAGGCGTGGCGGCCGGGCCGCCCGCCGGGCGCAGCTCAGGGCTTGGCGGCCATGATCAGCACGGTCGCGAGCACGAGCAGCCACATCGCAGCGCCGCAGCCCTGCAGCCTGCGCACGATCGCGCGGTAGGCGGCGCTCGGCTGCGGGGGGCCCTCGCCGGCGGCGCCGAGATCCGCGAGCGCAGCCTGCTCGGCGCGTTTGGAGAGCGGGATCATCAGCGAGCCCGCCAGGCCGCCGAGCACCACGATCGCGCCGATCCCCCACTGCACGAAGAAGTCCCCCCAGTGGTGGCCGTCGATCGCCATGAAGATGCCCGCGCCGAGCACCAGCGTCAGCGCGGGGTTCAGCAGCACGCGGGTGAGGGTGTATTCGATCCGGTGCAGCAGCGGCAGGCTCCGCGGGTCGCTGCGCGCTGCAACCGCGAACATCACCGGCAGCGCGAACGTCCAGCCGAAGGCGAGCACGACGCCGACGATGTGCACGCCGAGGACCCAGTCGTAGGCGGCGGCGAGCGCTGGCGCCGTCACGTCCAACAGGCGGACCGCGCCGACGCTAGGCGCCGGTCTGGGCGGTCATGAAGTAGATCGTCAGCAGGACGAGTCCCGCTGCCGCGTAGCCGACGAGCTCGACGCGTTTGCGCAGCGCGCTGTACTCCGCGCTCCACGCCACCTGGCCGTCGCCCGCTGCAGCGACGTCGCGCTCGGCGAGCTCGGCCAGCCTGCGCTCCTGCGGGGCGAAGAACGCGCCGCCGAGGCCCCCGAGCACGATGATCACGCCGAGCCCCCATTGGACGTAGAAGTCGCTCCACACGTGGAGTTTGCTCGCCAGGTAGATCCCGCACAGCAGCGCGAGCGCGAGGAAGGGCGTGATCACGGTCTTGCCGACCGTGTCCTGGATGCGGTGGATGCCCGGCATCGAGCGCGGCTCGCGTTTGATGCCCACCGCGTAGATCACGGGGTAGGCGAACGTCACGCCGAACGCGATCACGATCGAGGCGATGTGCACGGCCAGCACGAACGTGTAGAACGTCACTGCGGGGACCATCGCCTCAATCTACGGCACCCCGCGGAGATCTCCTCCCCAGCCGCAGGCGCTAGCGGCGCGCGAGCACGACCACCGGGATCTGGCGGTCGGTGCGCTTCTGGTAGGCGTTGTAGTCGGGCCACACCTCGGCCATCAGGTCCCACAGTCGCGCGCGCTCCTCGCCCTCGGCCACGCTCGCGCGTACGGGGATGCGCTCGTCGCGCACCTCGATCTCCGCGTCGGGCTCGGCCTGCAGGTTCTGGAACCACGCGGGGTCGTGATCGGAGCCCCCCTTCGAGGCCACGACGACCCAGCGGTCCCCGTCGACCCGATGGATCAGCGGCATCGTGCGCGGCTCGCCCGTGCGGCGTCCGCGCGTGGTGAGCAGCAGGATCGTCGTACCGCGCCAGCGATAGCCGTGCTCGCCGCCGGTCTCGCGGTACACGCGCACGTGCTCGGGGCCGAACAGCGCGTCGTCGTCGATCCTCTCGTCGCTCATCGCCTAGAAGGTGGGGGCGTACCTGCCGAACACGTCCTGCATCGCGCCGCACACCTCGCCGAGCGAGCAGCGGTCCCGCAGCGCCTGGCGGATCGCCGGCAGCAGGTTCTCCTGGCTGCGCGCGACCGCGCGCAGCTCCTCCAGCCGCCGCTCGACGAGCGCCCCGTCACGGTCGGCCTTGAACGCTGCGAGCCGCGCGAGCTGTTCGCGCTCGGACTCGGGGTCGACGCGGAGCAGGTCGGGCACCTCGATGTCCTCCTCCTCGTAGGAGTTGACGCCCACGACGATGTCCTGCCCGATGCGGTAGCGCTCCTGGTAGCCCCACGCCGACTCGTCGATCTCGCCCGTGATGAACTCGATCGCCCCGACCGAGCCGCCGAGCGCGTCCACCTTCTCGATCAGCTCGAGCGAGCGCGCTTCGATCTCGTCGGTGAGCGCCTCGACGAAGTACGAGCCCGCGAACGGGTCCACCGTGTCGGCGGCGCCGGACTCGTGCGCGAGGATCTGCTGCGTGCGCACCGCGATTTTCGCGGCGCGCTCGGTGGGCAGCGCGAGCGCCTCGTCGAAGCCGTTGGTGTGCAGCGACTGGGTACCCC
>JAICYC010000109.1 GCA_025934395.1 Solirubrobacteraceae bacterium
GAGCCCACCGCTCGAGCACCTCCTGCTCATCTCCTGAAAGCACGACCTCCGCAAGCTGCGCCATGGCTGCCCCCAATCGTCGCGGTCCATGACAACGGATTCGCCGCGCCCACCAAACAGCCTGCGAACTACCGACTCAGGTCACTAGCTGCTGTTGCCCCTGACGTTCGTGGCGCGGCTGCCGCTCGTCGCCGCGTGCCCCGGTGCTACACCGGGCGCCGCGCGCGCCACGCCGCGCGAGCGATCTCCGCCGCGAGCTCGGCGAACGGGCGCTGTCCATCGAGCGCTGTGACGCCGAACTGCGGAGCGAGCGCGCGGTACAGGCCTGCCTGCTCGACGAGCTGCTCGGGGGACCAGATGTCGTCCTTGCGGGCGAGCGAGACCTCGGGCGGTATGTCGAGCAGGAATGCGACATCCGGCCTCGGCGCGAGCGCGGCGACCAGGCGCCGCTGCATTGCGACGTCCGCGCGGTAGAGAACCTGCATCCGAACGGCGAGGTCCAGTGGACTGCGATCGAACGCCACCATGCCGCCCTGCGCGAGCGCCCGCGCGGCGATCACCCGCTGCTCGAGAGCGTTTGCGACCGTGACGATCGTCGACCACGTTCGGCGCGTGTAGCTCGCCTCGCCCGCCTCGCCCTTGGGCGGGGCCTCGTCGAAGCGCGCCATGCTGCCCCTGCGCCTCCCGGCGAGCGCGAGCATGGCCTTCGGCAGCGCAGCCACCACAGCCAGAGCGCGATTGCCGAGCAGGTCGTTCCACACCACCTCGGCGGACACGCCGATGTCGGCCATCGCCTCGGCCAGCGCACGGGCCTGCGAGCTCTTGCCGGCGCCGTCGATCCCGGATAGCGCCACCAGCACGCCCCGTCTAGGACGCCCGCGCAGCCGGCTCGCGGCGGTACGCAGCCGCGCCGGGAGCGGTCGTGGCTCGCCGCGCGCGGCACGTGCGAGCAGAGCCAGCGCTCGCTCGGCACCCCAGGCCGGCGCTTCCGCTCGCCCGCCCTCCCAGGCGCCGGGATCCTCGGCCAGGATGCGTTCGAGCCTGGCTTGGCGCTTCGGCCGAAGGCCTCCCTCGTCCATCACGAGCCGCGCGAGGATCAGCAGGGCGTGTGGTGGGGCGGGGCGCGCCAGCCGCTCGTACCCGTCGAGCGGCAGCGCCCGCGCGAACAGGGGCTCGAGCGCGCCGGGAGCGAGGAATGTCTCGGCGCCGAAGAGCTCGACGGCATATGCGCGCCCGCCCTTGAACAGGACGAAGCCGTCGCTGTCGCCGTCCAGTCCCGCGGCGCGCAGGGATTCTTCGACCGGGGGCCGATCGGCTGAGCGCACGAGGAGGTCCAGATCCCGCCCGCCGGGGGGCGGTGACCCGAGGACGATCACCCGCCCGGGCGCCGCACTGTCCACGATCGCGGCGACCTCGGAGGCAAGCTCGCGCGGTGGACCGGATCCGGCGCTAGCCACGCGTGCGCCTTCCGAGCAGCTTGCTTCCGGTGGTGAGGAGCGGCCCGGGATCGCGCAGCGAGAAGATCGCATGGACGGTCCGGCGGCGCGGGACCATGCCGGCGATAGTTCCCTTGACGTCACCCTCCCGCAGGCGGCGGGCCAGCGCGCGGACGTCGCTGTGCTCGAGCCTGTATCTCACCCCCGGGCGATAAGCGGGTGGGTCCGGCCGTCCGCCGAGCACGAGCTTCGCCCAGATGGCCGGCAGGTTGGCGCCGGCGCGCACCGCGAGTGCGAGAGAACCGTAGGCGCGCGGGTTGAAATCGATGAGAAAGCGCCCGCCGGCGTGGTCGCCCAGGAACTGCGCCTGAAAGATTCCGCTCCAGCCGATCGCCGCGAGCAGCTCGGCGATGTGCGTGTCGAGCTCACCGTCGGCCTCCACGGTCTCCGCGTATGTCGAGTAGCCGACATCTGCCGGCCAGATGCGATGCGAGACCTGATGTACCGTGCCGAACAGCCGGCCTTCCCACGCCACCCCGGAGACAGCCGAGAGCTTCCCGGGCAGGTAGGGCTGCACAACCCAGGGAGTCGGCGGTAGATCGGCCAGCGCCAGCTTCAGCTCAGAGGCGCTCGCCACCCGGCGGGCCTTGTAATAGGCCAGACGACTGTCACCAAGCTCGGTCCGCGTGCGCAACGGCTTGAGGATCGACGGGTAGCCGAGCTCCTCGCAGCGCTGCGCCAGCTCCGCGGGAGCTGCCACGATCGACGGCGGCACGGCGAGCCCGAACCCGGCCGCCAGCTCCAGGACGCGCCCCTTGTCCGTGGCGAGCTCGACGATCTCCGGCCGCGGGGCGCCGACCGGGCAGGGCATCGACTCGCGCGCGCGCGAAAGCGCGATCAGCGAGGCCTCGGTACCCGGCAGGATCGCCGCGGCCGCGAGCATCCGGGCGACCTTCTCGATCTCCTCGATGAACGCCGCGGGGCGGTCCTCCGCGTGCGGAACTCGTACGACCGTGTCGACTGCGCTCGAGCGGCTCGCGTAGGCACCCGCTGGTGCGATCGCGAGGCAGGGCGAGTACCCACCGGCGGCCAGTGCGCGTACCAGTGCCAGCGAAGCGTGGAACTCGTCGCCCGAGACGAGCAGGCGGAGCCCTGCTCGATCATGGCGTCTGCTGCTCGGCATGGGCACACATTGAAGCGGACGTCTCGGCTCAGCCGGCACGCGCGCCGCGCGCGTCGAGGCGCTTGGCAATCGCGAGCGCGCGCCTCACGCCGACCCGTCCATGCGTCCAGGCGAGGTGGCCGGCGCGGCCACGCGGCGAGCGACTGAAGGCCTGGAAGCGGACGCGCTCGCGGACGTTTCGGGTCCAGGTCAGCTTGTACGGATCCTCATCGCCGAGCAGCTCGTAGCTCGTTTGCCCGGCCTCGAAGGCCCGCCGCAGGGATTCGTAGGTGAGAGCCAGGCCAGGAGCGAATCGTCGCAGGGCCGGATCGAAGCCTCCCTTCAGCACATAGGTCACGCTGCCGGCGCACAGGCAGAGATCGAATGCGATCGGGCGGCCGTCCAGGCGCAGGAATGCGAGCTGCAGCAGTCCGTGCGCGGCGGCCCAGCGCGCGACCTCGGTGTAGAAGAGCTGCGTCTGCGGCTGCGAAGCGATCGCTGTCCCGTGCGCCTGCTTCCAGCCGGATCCCTCGAGGCGGAATCCGTCCTCGAGCAGCCGGGCAAGCTCCGGCTCGTCGACCCGATCGCGCAGATCCAACGTCACCGCGCCCTCGTCGGACAGGCGACGCATCCGCCGCTCGATGTCGCGCCGAGCCTTGCGGGCAAGTGAGCCGCGGTAGTCCTCCCAACTGCCGGCAAGGGACACACAAGGGGATCGCAGCACGGTCCTGACGACGACGAGCCGGCCCGCACGGCGTGCAGCCCCAACGCAGGCATCGAGTTGGGGATCGGCTCTGTCGAGGAACGAAACGTCGACTCGTCCGCGCGCTCGGGAGACGAGCGAGGTCGCGAGCGCGTCCCGCACGTCCCCGTCGGCTGCGAGAAAGCCGAACACCGGCGTATGCCAGTTGGTAGGAGAGGAGAGAACGCCGCGGCGGGCCGTGAACGGCAGCACGCCGACGAGCTCGTCATCCTGGGAAGCCACGAGGACGCGCAATCGCCCGGGCGCGAACGCGCGGGCCCATGCGAGCATCCAGCCCGCGCGCGTGAACGGACTGGCGCGCAGTTGGTCCGCGAGCGCTTCCCACGCATCGACCAACGGGGACGGGTTAGTGTGAACGGCTATTCGAAGCCCGCGCGCCTGATGCTCTCCCACCATCGCCAACTCTATTCCGGGAACCCGCGTCGGGAGGGGCTCGACACGGCGGGGCACCTCGACGTCGCGAGGCTCTCGAGGGGCCGATCGCCCGGCGGGTCGAGTTGACAGGCTCACCGCAGGTCGAAGTGCGCCCGCCCACAGCCGCGCTGCGTGCTCAGGAATCGGAGTGGCGAGAGCTTGCCGTCCAACGCGCCAACGCGTTCCTCACGCCAGAGTGGTTCTGGGCAGCCCTCGGCGCGTATGGTGGCTCGCTCGAGCCGATGGTCGTCAGCGCTCGGCAGGAGGACGGATCTCTGCTGGGCCTGCTTCCGCTCGCACTCAGCAGCTCCGGACGCCTGCCGACGCTGCGCTTTGCCGGCGCCACGCACGCTGACTACCTGCACCCGGTGTGCCGCCGCGGCGACGACGAGCGCGTGGCATCGGCCGCCGGGCGGGCGCTCGTGGGTATCGATGATTGGTCGCTCGTCGTGCTCGACAACGTCACCGCCGGTGCCGGGTGGTGGCAGACGCTGGGTCGCGATGCGGGGGCCGTCGGGCTGGCTGGCTACCGGGATTCCGTGCTGCCGGCGATCGAGTTCGCCGGCGCAGATTGGAACGAGTACCTCGCCGGGCGGGGACGCAGCTTCCGCGAACAAGCTCGCCGCTATCCCAGACGTCTCGAGCGCCACCACCGAGTCAGCTACCGGCGCACCACCGAGGAGTCAGAGCTCGAGCGCGACATGACGACGTTCTTCTCTCTGCACGACGCCCGCTGGGGGACCCGCGGCGGCTCGAGCCTGGCAGGGGAGCGGGCCCGGCGCTTCCATCTCGACTTCGCGCTCTCTGCGCTGAGGCAGGGATGGTTGCGCCTGTGGTTCCTCGAAGTCGATGGTGCGCCTGCGGCAGCCTGGTACGGGTGGCGGATCGGGAGTCGATATGCCTACTACCAAGCCGGGTTCGATCCGCGCTTCTCGTCGCTGGCGGTCGGCTTCGTGCTGATGGTCCATACGGTTCGCGCGGCCCTGGAGGAGGCCGCCTCGACCTACGACATGCTCCTGGGTGATGAGCCGTACAAGGCCCGTTTCTGCAACGACAGCAGGGACGTCCGCACCGTCACGCTGAGCCGCTCGCGAGCCGGTTACCTCGCCACGGCGGTCGAGGCGTCTCTGTGGAAGGGCTCACGGCTGCTGCCCCCGCGAATGCGGCACCTGCCGCGCGGCATCGGCCAGCGGCTCCCGAGCGCCCGAACGCGTTAGCCGTACCCCCCGCCTGCTCCGCGACCCCCGCCGCTTGCGGGGCCGCCGAGCCACCGGTACCCTGCGCGGTTCACGCCTGAGCGCACGGAGCGCGCGACGCTATTGGAGAATTGCCGGTGACGGGACGGAGGCCTACTGGATGGGGCAAGCTGCGATGGCTGGTTCTTGCCTGCGCGACGCTGGTGCTGCTCGCCGTCGCCGGACACGGAGCCCGACAGCCGGCCGCCGCGCAGAGCGCGTTCACGTTCGGCACGACGACCGTCGGCAAAACGACGGCTAGCTTCGCCGCGAATCGCAAGCAGGTCAACCGTTACGCGCTGCCGGCCGCAGGGGCGGTCACCAGCATGAGCATCTACCTCGCGCCCACCGCAACGGCGGGCAACCAGGTGATGGAGGGCGTCGTCTACGCCGATTCCCAGAACGTTCCGGCGTCGCTGCGCGGCGTCAGCTCCCCGCTCACGTTCTCCAGCTCGAGCCCGGCCGGCTGGTACACGCTCTCGTTCCCGTCCCCGCTGAAACTCGCCGCCGGGTCCTACTGGATCGGCGTGATCACCGGGACAACCGCCAAAGTCGCCGGCTATCGCTACAGCAAAGCCAGCGCCTCGCGCGACTCCAACGCCAACAAATACACATCCGGCCCGAGCAACCCGTTTGGAACACCGAGCTCGGACGCCCAGCAGATGTCGCTCTACGCCACCTATGTGGCCGTGCCCGCGAACACGGTCGCGCCGAGCATCAGCGGCAGCGCGCAGCAGGGCCAGACGCTGACCACCACAAACGGCTCCTGGAGCGGGGAACCCACCAGCTACTCCTACAGCTGGCAGCGCTGCGACAGCTCCGGCGCCA
>JAICYC010000012.1 GCA_025934395.1 Solirubrobacteraceae bacterium
CGGGAGCGCGCGCAGCTCGCGCAGCGTGCCCACGTGCCCGGCGCCGGGGAGGGCGTCGAGCACGATCTGGCCGCCGGCGAGCGCGCGCGCGAGGCCGAGCAGCGCCGAGCGCCGGGCGCGCGGCATCGGCAGAGCGTCCGGGTTGAGCGCGGCGAGCGCCGCGGGGCTCGGGAACGCGTGCGTCACCGACCCGACGGGCTCCAGCAGAGGCTCGCCGCACGCCTGCACGATCCGTGCGGTGATCGTCCTCGCCCCGCTCACGGAGATCTGCTGGCCGATCACCGCGCGCACCGCCAGCTCGGCGCCGTCGACCGTGCCCGGGACGCGCAGACCGGGACGCGCCCGAACGTGCTCGCCCAGCAGCCCGTCGCCGGCGAGCGCGCCGCGCACCGCAGCGGGATCGCAGTCGAGGTCGAGCAGCGCACGCGTGCGCGCGATCGCGTCGTCCAGGTCGGCGGGATCGCCGAGCCGGAAGCGGGCGCGAAACTCCTTCTCGCCGGGCTCGAGCTCGACGACGCCGGCGCCGCCCCGCAGCCGCAGGCTGCGCCGGAAGCCGCTCGGCGTCGCCTCCTCGACGCCGGGGACGGCGCGGCGGCCGAGGAACGCGAGCAGCTCCGCCTGCGCGAGCGGGGCCCGAGAGGGCAGGCGGACCTCGGCGTGGACGGTGGGGTGGCGCGCGGCGGTGCTCACCGCTGCTGCACGATCGCACAGCCGAGCGCCTGTGACGACCGCGCTAGGGCTGGTCGAGGAACCCCGTGATCGAGGACATCCGCCCGTCGGGCGCGAGCGTGGCGAAGTCGTGTCCCACCGCGATCGGCTCGCCGCCGTCCGGTGCGATCGCCCAGCTGAAGCGCACGCGGTCGTTGTGCGCATCGGGTCCCGTCAGGAGCGTGAAGCGGTGTCCGGGGTACTGCTGCTGGGCGGCGGCGATCATCGCGTCGATGCCGTCGACGCCGCTCCCGCTCATCAGCGGGTCGACGTAGCTCGCGTCGTCGGTGACGGTCTGCGCGACCAGCTCGCGCCGGCGCTGTGCGTCGGGCTCGTTCCACATCGCGATGTAGCCCTCAACGAGGGTGTCGGGGGTGGGCATGTCAGCTCCCTTCGTCGGTGTGCGTTGGTACCGCCACCGTGCCAGCGCCGCACGCGCGCGTCGATTACCTCGCAGGTACCACCCCTCGCACGACGATCACCCCCGCGGTAATCGCGGCTGTGCGGCGTGGCGCTAGCGTGTGCGCATGGCCACCGCCGCCGCACCCAACGTGGGCGAGATGCTCCGCACCTGGCGCCGCCGCCGCAGCCTCAGCCAGCTCGATCTGGCGCTCGACGCGGAGGTCTCCTCGCGCCACGTGAGCTTCCTGGAGACGGGCCGCTCACGCCCGAGCCGGGAGATGCTGCTGCACCTCGCCGAGCACCTCGAGGTGCCGCTGCGGGAGCGCAACGCGCTGCTGCTCGCAGCCGGCTACGCGCCCGCGTACGGCGAGCGCTCGCTCGATGAGCCCGAGATGGAGCCCGCGCGCCTCGCGCTCGACCGCTTCCTGAGCGCCCACGAGCCGTACCCGGCGGTGGTGCTCGACCGCCGCTACAACCTGCTCGCGGGCAACGACGCCTCGCAGCTGCTGATCGGCGAGGTCGACCCGGAGCTGCTCGAACCGCCCGCGAACGCGCTGCGCGTGACGCTGCACCCCCGCGGGATGGCCCCGCGCGTGCTCAACCTCGATGAATGGAGCGCCCACCTGCTCGCGCGCCTTCGCCGCCAGGCGCAGATCACCGGCGACCTCGAGCTCTCGCGCCTGCACGCCGAGCTCGCCGCCTACCCGGGCGTGGTCTCCGAGGCGCCGCACGAGGGGATCGCCACGGCCGACATCGTGCTGCCGCTGCGGATGCGCGACGGCGATCGCGAGCTGACGTTCTTCAGCACCGTCTCCACGTTCGGCACGGCCGTGGACGTCACGCTCGCCGAGCTCTCGATCGAGGCGTTCTACCCCGCCAACGCGAGCACCGCCCAGCGCCTGCTCGCGGACATCGGCGTCGGCTGACCGCGCGGCGAGCCGCATCCGGGTGCCGCTAGGGTGGTCCCGATGGACGGCTGGCGCGCGACGCGGTACTCGGCGTGGCAGGCGACGTGCGACACGCTGCACGCGCACACGCAGGTGCTCGGAAAGCTGTGCGTCGCCCTCGCCCCGCCAGAGCCGGAGCTGCTGCACGCGGCGCTCCGTCTCACCGCGCGCGGATGGGAGACGCGGCCGCTGCCCGCGCCGGACCGCAGCGGTGCGCTGCTCGTGGCGCTCGACCTGCGTCGCCACGAGGCGGTCGCCGAACACTCCGACGGGCGCTCCGCGCGTGTTCCGCTCGCGCCCGACCGGTCGGTGGGCGAGGTCACGCGCGAGCTGCTGGCGGCGCTCGGAAGCCTCGGAGGCGAGGTCGCGATCAACGCGACGCCGCAGGAGGTGCCATGGGAAGTGGCGCTCGATCGGGACGAGCAGCACGCGACCTACGACGCCGGCCAGGTGGAGGAGTACTTCGCCGCCGCCACCCGCGCCGCGCTTGTGCTCGAGGAGTTCCGTGCTCCCTACCGCGGGCGCTCGACCGCGGTGAACGCCTGGTGGGGGTCGTTCGACCTCGCCGTGAGCCTGTTCACCGGCGAGCCCGCCGAGCCGCCCTCACAGGACTTCATCATGCGCAACGCGATGGACGCCCAGGAGGTCGCGGTCGGCTGGTGGCCGGGCGACTCCCGCTACGACGCGCCGGCCCTGTACGCGTACGCGCATCCCGCGCCGGACGGCTTCGGCGGGGCCACGCTGCAGCCGCCGCAGGCGCGCTGGGAGGACGAGCTCGGCGAGTTCGTCCTGGACTGGCGCGACGTGGGCGCGAGCGAGGACCCCCACGGGCAGGCGGTGCGGTTCCTGCGCTCGGCGTTCGATCACGCGTGCGAGGTGTGCGATTGGGACGACAGCCTGCGCGCGAGCGTCGCGGGCTCGCCGCCGCCGATCCGCTGAGGCGCGCCCTCAGGCCGCGGCTGTCGCGCGCTCGCGCGAGCGCCCCGGCGCCAGCGAGAGGACCGCGGTGCCCATCGCGGCGACCGCCGCGAGCGCGAACACGGCGGGGTAGCCCGCGAGCGACGCCGTCGCTCCGGCAAGCGGCCCGCCGAGGCCCACACCGATGTCGAAGAAGGCGGTGAACGCCCCCATCGCAGACCCGCGCCGGTCGTCGCCGACCTCGCCCACGACCATCAGCGCGAGCGCGGGGAACAGCATCGAGAAGCCCACCCCCACGACGACCGCTCCCACCAGCGCGACGGCGAGCGAGTGCGCGAGCGCGATCACCGACAGGCCGAGCGCCTCGAACAGGCCGGCCGCCGCGGCCGTCGGCCGCGCGCCGGCACGGTCGGGCACGCGGCTGAGCACGAGCCGGCTCGCGAACACGGCAACCGCGAACGCGGTGAACACGCTCGCGCCGCCGCTGATGTGCCGCGCCTGGAGGTGCAGGACGACGAAGCCCGCGAGCGCCGCGTAGCCGATGTTGGCGAGCGCGAGCGCCGCGCCCGGGCGATGGGCCGCGCGCGGCAGCAGCGCCAGCGGAGAGGGTTCGCGGGCGCCGTCGGTCGCAGGCGGCTCCGGCAGCCGGCTCGCGAGCACCGCGCCGGCGAGCGGGAACGCCGCGGTGAGCGCCCACACCGAGTCGTAGCCCACGCTCGAGCGGAGCAGCTCGCCTGCGACGGGGCCGAGCGACAGCCCGCCCCAGACCGCCAGGCCGAACAGGCCGAGCGCGAGGCCCCGGCGGTCCTCCGGTGCGAGGTCCACGGCCCACGTCGCGCCGGCGGTGTAGACCGAGCCCTCGCCCGCGCCGACCGCCAGCCGCGCGAGCACCAGCGAGGGCACGTTCCAGGCGAGCAGGTACAGCAGCCCGCCGACCGTCATCGCCAGCGCGCCGCAGACCAGCACCACGCGGCGCCCGCGCACGTCCGCCTGGCGCCCGGCGATCGGCCTGCAGAAGACCGACGTCAGCGCGAACGCGCCGACGACGATCCCCACCGACACGTCGCCCGAGTGCAGCGGGCCGCGGACGTACCCGGGGAGCACGGGAAGCGCCGCGCCGATCGCCATGAACGCGCACAGCGCCGCCACGAACACCCCCGCGCTCGCGGCGATGCTCGGGTGCACGTCCGCGCGCGAACGCGGAAGTCGCTGCAGGCGGGAGGCGGCCACGCGCGAGGAAGGCTAGTCGCTGGCGCGTGGTCGCCCGGCGCGGCGACCGCGTGATGCCGCTACCGCTGCGCGGCCCTGATCCTCGTCCACTCCGCCTTGTGCGCCCTCTTGGCAGACCGGTAGTCGGCGAGCGCCTGCCGCGAATCGACGTCTCCGAGCGTGGGGTGCGGCGGCACGAGGCTCTCGGCCTTGGCGAGCTTGTAGCGCTTGGCGAGCACGGCGCCGAGCGACTTGATCTTCATCTCGCCGAAGCCCGGCAGAGCGGCGATGTTGGCCCGCAGCTCCTCTCCGTCGGCCGCGTCCTCCCAGACCCGCTCGGCGCGCCCGTCGTACTCGTCGCGCACGTGCGTCGCCAGGGCGTGCACGCGCTCGGCCATTTTCGCGGGGAAGCGGTGGATCGCGGGTTTCTCGCGGAACACCGGCTCCAGATCGGCGGCCGCGAGCTTCGCGGGGTCGAGCGTGCCGACGCGCTCCCTGATCGCGAGCGGTCCGGCGAACGCCTTTTCCACGGTCACCTGCTGATCGAGGGCGAAGCCGATCAGCAGCGCCATCGGGTCGCCGGCGAGCAGCTCGTTGGCCTCGTCGGAGTCGGTGAAGTGGAGCTGCTTGGGGACCGTCGCCACGCTTGCGATCCTAACCGCCGCAGCGCCGGCCGGCGGACGCTACCGTGCCTGAAACGGGCGAAGATGGGGTACCCTCTGCGCAAGGCGTGACCCGATGCGCGGGTCCAACGGGGGCTGCTTTCGGGCAACGCGGCCCAGAGACATGGAGAGGAATGGATCATGACAAGGATGAGACTGCTGTTGCTGACCCTGGTCGCCACGTTCGCGATCGGCGCCGGAACAGCTGCGACGGCTCTCGCCGAAGTGGGGTCGCCGACCGTGCCTCTGCGGCTCACGGAAGAAGAACTTGAAATTCGCGAAATCGCGAAAGCGAAGGAAAAAGAACGCCTCGAACACTTCCGCGAAGTTCTGAAAGAACGCACCGTCAAATTCAACGAACGCGAACGCGAACGCAAAAAACTGGCGGTCGAAAAAGCCCGCGAAAAGCTTCTGCTCGAAAAAGAAGAAGACAAAGCGCTGCTCGAACAGGCCAAGGCCGAAGGACGGCTCGAAGAAGAGGAAGCGATCGTCCAGGCCAAAAAGGAAAAAGCTGCCGAAAAAGCCCTGGCTCTGAAAGAACGCGAAAAAGCGGCGCTGGAAGTCCGCAGGGAAAAACTGCGCGAATCCGAGAAACTGGCGCTCGAAAAAGCGAAAGAACGCTACAAAGAACTCCGCGAACTCGAAGAAGTCAAAATCAAAGAAAAACGAGAACTGGAACGCCAGCGCCAGCTCGAACGAGAACAGCGCCAGAAAGAACGTGAAGAAAAAGCAGCAGCCTGAGCGCTACAGGCTCGAGGTGTCGGTGAGGCCGCGTCGCACGACGCGGCCTCACTCGTCTCCGGAGGCCGACGCCGCGAGATAGAGACACGCGAGCGTTCGAGCGACGGCGCCCACGGCGGCATCGGGGACGAGCAGCTCGGGGTGGTGCAGCGGGCGCTGCTGGAAGCCGGGCGCGCCGCGCAGGCCGACGAACGCCATCGCCAGCGGGCCGAGCGAGCCGAGGAACGCGAAGTCGTCGGAGCCGCACGAGCGCCACGGCTCAGCGTGCCTGAACCCCGCCAGCTCGAGCAGTTCCCGCCCGCTCGCGACGATCGCGGGGGCGTTCTCCAGCGCGGGCTCGCCCTCGTCGATCCTCACCTCCGCGCCGACCCCGTGCGCTGCGGCGACGCCCGCCGCAACCTCGCGCACGAGCGCGCGCAGCAGCTCGCGGTCGGCTACGCGATGGGCGCGCAGCGCGCCGCGCGCCCGGGCGCTCGCGGGCACCACGTTCTCGGCGCTGCCCGCCTCGAGCACCCCCACCGTCAGCGACGCGGGCGCGAGCGGGTCGATCCGGCGTCCGGCGCGCGCGTGCAGCGCGGTGACGACCTCGGCGAGCGCGAGCACTGTGTCGCTTCCCCGATGGGGGTAGGCGCCGTGCGTGGGCTCCCCCGTGAGCGTGATCGTGAACGCGTCGCAGGACGCGTTGACCGCACCCGTGTCGAGCGCGACCGCGTCCCACGCCACCTCGGGGTGCACGTGCGCCGCCACGAGCGCCGCCGGCGGTTCGCTCGCGAGCTCGGCAGCGAGCTGCTCGGCGCCCGACGGATAGGCCTCCTCGCTGGGCTGGAACAGCGCGAGCAGCGGCGTCGGCAGCTCCCGGCCGAGCGTGTGCGCGGCGCGCGCGAGCGCCACCAGCGCAGCCATGTGCACGTCGTGGCCGCAGGCGTGCATCGCCTCCCCGGTGGCGCTGTACGGGGCGCCGGTCCGCTCGCGCAGGGGCAGCCCGTCGAGCTCCGCGCGCACGGCCACAGCACCGGCCGACTCCTCGGGGCCGATCTGCGCGAGCAGGCCGGTACCGGCCACAGCGCGCGGTGGAACCGGGAGCTCCGCGGTGATCGTCGCCGACGTGCGCGTCTCGCGGTGCGCCAGCTCCGGCTCGGCGTGCAGCTCGTGGCGCAGCTCCACCGCACGCGGAAGCTCCGCCTCGATCGCCTCGAGCAGCCGCGCCAGCAGGCGCCCGTCGGGCTCAGTAGATCCGGGCATAGCGCCTGCACAGCTCCTCGGGGTCTGCGCGTGCGCTCGCGTCCAGCTCGCTGCGCTTGATCGCGACGTGCGCGTCGTAGAGCAGCCGCGGCAGCCAGGCGCGCGCCTCATCGTCGCCTGCGAGCGCATCGAGCGCCTCCGACAGAGACCCGGGCAGTGCGCCGACGCCGTACCGCTCGCCCTCTCCGGCGTCGAGCTCCGACGGGTCACGGTCGAGGATCGGAGGCTCCTGAAGCCCGCCTCTGACCCCCGCGATCCCCGCGTGAACGAGTACAGCGAGCGCGACGTACGGATTCGAGGCGCCGTCGGCGGCGCGGTACTCCAGCCGCATCTGCGGTCCCGGATCCCCGGTCAGCGCGACGAGCGGCGGGATCCGCAGCAGCGCCTCGCGATTGCGCTCGCCCACGCAGACCGCGCCTGCGCTCCAGTGATGCGGCTGCAGCCTGCCCGCCGACACCGGGCTCGGCGCGGTCAGCGCGCACAGCGCGGGCGCGTGGGCGAGCACGCCCGCTGCGAAGCGGGCGCCGAGCTCGCTCAGCCGCCCCGCCCGATTCGCGTCGTACAGCGCGGGCGAGCCGTCCGTCCCGAGCAGCGAGAAGTGGATGTGGACGCCGTTGCCGGCGTTCTCGGGGTCCAGCAGCGGGGTGAACGTCGCGCGGGTTCCGCAGCGGCGCGCCACGTCGCGCACGACCTCGCGCAGCAGCACGGCCCGGTCGGCTGCTGCGAGCCCCGGCGCCGCGGCGACCGGGATCTCGAACTGGTGGGGCGCGTACTCGGCGAACACCCGCTCGGGCTCGGCGCCCGCCTGCTCGAGCGCGTCCATCACCTTGCCGACGAACGGCTGGGCACGCCGCTGCGCGACGACCGAGAAGGGCATCTCCGGCGGCTCCTCCAGCAGGAGCTGGAACTCGTGCTCGAAGCTCGCCAGCAACGTGCAGCCGAGCTCGCTCTGCAGCTGCTTCAGGGCGGCGCGAAGGAACGTCCTCGGGCAGGCGGGCCACGCGCCGCCGTCGGTCTCCACGATGTCGCACAGGATCAGCTCGAGCGCGGGGTCCTCGCGGTCCGGCTCGACCCGCGCACGAGTGGAGGCGTCGGGCAGCAGGCGCAGATCGCCGATCGAGCCGAACGGCGAGCCCTCGGCGACGGGGCCGTGCGGGGTGAGCGCGTGGTTCGCCGGCACCCAGCCCACGCCCGCACGCAGGTGCGCCTCGACGGCATCCGCGGGTATCGAACGGCCGCGGGTGATCGCCGCGAGGTCGCAGCAGGCGAGCGTGACCAGCTCGGCGACGCTCACGCGGCGCGCTCCGCGGCGGGTGTGCCGTTGTCCCACAGCGCCTCGCGCAGGCCCAGCTCGCGTGCGCCCGCGCGCACGTGCTCAGCGTCCTCGCGCAGCACCACCGCGATCACCCCGCCCGCGGGATCCTCGCGTCGCTCGAGCGCCGCTGCGAGTCGAGCGGCGGGCTGCATGTGGACTCCATCGGCGCCCAGCGCCCGGTAGGTGTCGGCGAGCGCGTACAGCGCCCCCGCCGGACCCGTGGCCCTGCCTACGACGCACACGAAGTGCCCCACCTCCCAGTCGGGCGGCGGGCCATCGTCGGCGCCCTCGAGCAGATGCCCGAGCAGCTCGCCGAGCGAGGCGTGCGAGCCCCACAGGTAGCGCGTGTGGAGGTTCGCGAGCAGCGCTGCGGGCCGCTCCAGCGCTGCCACGAGCGCGAACGCGCCCGCGAGGGTGCCCACGGTCCACGGTCCCGCCAGGGGGATCGCCTCGGCGGCGCCGTCCGAGACGGAGCCGATCGCGGCCACGACGCCCTGCGCGGTCGTCCCCGACCGCGCACCGTCGTCGATGCGCGGCAGGTCCAGGCGGTAGTCGCGCCGCCCGTGTTCGCCGGCCGGGAGGATCTCGGGCTGCGGCTCGCTGGAGACGAGGCTGCCCGCGGCCAGCGCGACGTCGTCCTGATCGATCTCGCGCCCCTCGCGCCCCCGCACGCCGGCCGCCACCAGCGCGAGGGCCCCGCAGAACGCGCCGCACAGGTCATCGCGCTGCGGCAGCTCGCGCGCGTGTGCGAGCAGCAGCGCATCGGCTCCCGGCAGCAGCGTCACGTCGATCGTGCGAGCCCCGCCCGTCGGTCGGGAGAACCCCTCCATAGCCGCAATATACGTACGCTTGGGGCACACCCACGGTGCCTGAGGGAAAGGATGCGACGCGATGAGCTGGGACTTCTCCACAGACCCTGACTTCCAGGAGCAGCTCGACTGGATGAGCGCGTTCGTGCGCGAGAACATCTGGCCGCTCGAGACGATCTGGCGCGACATCGGTCTCGACGGTCTCGCGCGCGCGATCGCGCCGATGCAGGAGCAGGTGAAGGAGCGCGGCCTGTGGGCGGCGCACCTCCCGCCCGAGCTCGGCGGGCAGGGGATGGGTCAGGTGCGGCTCGGGCTGATGCACGAGATCCTCGGCACCTCGCCGATCGCGCCGCTCGCCTTCGGCAACGCCGCCCCCGACTCCGGGAACTCGGAGATCCTCGCGCTCGCGGGCACGCCCGAGCAGAAGGAGCGATGGCTGCACCCGCTGCTCGCCGGCGACCTGCGCAGCGCGTTCAGCATGACCGAGCCGCACACTCCGGGGTCCGACCCCACGCAGCTCGCCACGCGCGCCGTGCGCGACGGCGACGATTGGGTGATCGAGGGGCGCAAGTGGTTCTCCTCGAACGCCTCGATCGCCGACTTCCTGATCGTGATGGCGGTCACCAACCCGGACGCGCGGCCCGCCCAGCGCGCGTCGATGTTCGTCGTGCCGGTCGACACGCCGGGGGTGGAGATCCTCCGCGACGTGCCCACGATGGAGCACCCGTGGGAGCACTACGGCGGCTACGGCGGCCACGCCGAAATCGCCTACGAGGGCGCGCGCGTCCCCGCGGAGGCGCTGCTCGGCGGCGAGGGCGAGGGCTTCATCCTCGCCCAGCACCGCCTCGTGCCGGGCCGCATCCACCACTGCATGCGCTGGCTCGGGGTCGCCCGCCGTGCGTTCGACATGATGTGCGAGCGCGCCACCTACCGCCAGGCGCACGGCTCGCTGCTCGCCGACAAGCAGACGGTGCAGAACTGGATCGCGGACTCCACCGCGGAGATGCAGGCGGCGCGTCTGATGACGCTCCACGCTGCGTGGGTGATGGACACCCAGGGCGCGAGCGCCGCCCGCACCGACGTTGCGCTGATCAAGTTCTACGGCGCGAAGGTGCTCCACGACGTGGTCGACCGCGCGCTGCAGCTGCACGGATCGCTCGGGTACTCCACCGACCTGCCGCTCGAGGGCATGTACCGGTTCGCCCGCGCCGCCCGCATCTACGACGGCCCGGACGAGGTGCACCGTCAGTCGGTCGCACGCAAGGTGATGCTCGGCTACTCACCGCCGCCGAACGGCATCCCCACCGAGCACGTGCCCACGCGCCGCGCGCAGGCGCGCGAGCGTTTCGGCGAGCTGCTGGAGGCGGTCACCGCCAACGACTGACGCGGGGCGCCGCGTCCCGGGGCTCTAGCCTTCCGGACGATGCCCACACAGACCGAGGGGGCGCTCGCGCGCTTCGCGCCCGAGCGCTTCTCCACGTTCCGGTTCCTCGGGCGCGAGCTCGACGAGCACGGCCGCGCGACGCTTCGCTATGCGCTCGACGACGAGATCGAGTTCACCGAGCGCGTCACGCTGCCTGCGCCCGCGCCGCTCGACGACGATCATCGCGAGCGCCTGGACGGGCTGCTCGCGCTGCTGCACTGGGTGGCGGGCGTGAGCTACTTCAAGACCGCCGCGCCGCCCGCGGTCAGCTGCGAGGCCGGCGCGCCCTCTCCCGCCGCCGCCGACCTGCTCGAGGCGCTCTACTCGGAGGGGCTGGCCGAGTTCGCCTACACCAACCGCCTGGAGCGCCTGCCGCGCCCGAGCTTCCCGCGTGCGGCCGCGGAGCCTCGCGCAGCCGAGGCCGCGCCCCGCGGCGCGTCCGACCCCGCGCGCGTGCTGGTGCCGGTCGGCGGCGGCAAGGACTCGATCGTGGCGCTCGAGATCGCGCGGCGTGCGGGGCTCGACGTGGGGCTGTTCTCGGTCGGCGACGCGGCGCCGATCGCCCGCACGGTGGCGGTGTCGGGCCTGCCCCGCCTGCAGGCCCTGCGCGAGCTCGACCCACACCTGATCGAGCTCAACCGCGCCGGCGCGCTCAACGGTCACGTCCCCGTGACGGCGATCGTCACGTGCATAGCGCTGCTCACCGCTGCGATCAACGGCTACGACTCGGTCGCGATGGCCAACGAGCGCTCCGCCTCCCATGGCAACGTCACGTGGGACGGCGTCGAGGTCAACCACCAGTTCAGCAAGGGCATGCGCGCGGAGCGGCTGCTCACGCGCGCGCTGGCGGAGATCCCCGGCGCCCCGCGCGCGTTCTCGCTGCTGCGCCCCGCCTCCGAGCTCGCGATCGCGCGTGCGTTCGCGCGCATGGAGCAGTACCACGGCGCGTTCACCAGCTGCAACGCTATCTTCCGGCTCGACCCTTCGCTGCGCTCGGCCTCGTGGTGCTGCGACTGCCCCAAGTGCCGGTTCGTGTTCCTCGCGCTGGCGCCGTTCAGCGACCCTGCGCACCTGCGCGAGGTGTTCGGCGCCGATCTGCTCGACGAAGACAGCCAGCGTGAGGGGTTCGCGCTGCTCACCGCCACGGGCGGACACAAGCCGTTCGAGTGCGTCGGCGAGGAGCAGGAGAGCGTCGCCGCGCTGCGGATGCTCGCCCGTGACGACCGTTGGCGCGAGCACCGCGTGGTCGTGGCGCTGGCGCAGGACGTGCTCGCGCGCCTGCCCGACGACGTCGGTGATCCCGACGTCGTCCTCTCGCTCGCGCGCGACAACGACGTGCCGGACGTCTTCAGCGCCCACGCGGATGCGATTCTCGGAGCTTGACGGCGCGCACGTGGGCGTGTGGGGCGCCGGGCGCGAGATCCGCTCGCTGGCGGGTCAGCTGCGGGCTCGCCTGCCGCGCGCGCAGATCGCCGTGATCGCACACGACGGCGACGCCGCCCCGGATCTGGGCGGCCAGCTCGGCTTCCCCGAGGCACGCCTGGCGGGCCCCGGGGAGCAGGCGGATGCGCTGATGCGCTGCGAGATCGTGGTGCGCTCCCCGGGCGTGTCCGCCCACCGCGCCGAGCTCGTGGCGGTCCGGCAGGCGGGCGTTCCGGTCACGACCGCCACGGCGCTCTGGCTGGCCGAGCGCGGGAGCGCGGAGGTGGTCGGCGTGACGGGCACGAAGGGCAAGAGCACGACCGCCGCGCTGCTCGCCCATCTCCTGCGCGCGCGCGGCCACGAGACGTTGCTGGCGGGCAACATCGGCGCGCCCGCGCTCGACCTGCTCGACGCCGACGCGAGCGCGACCGCTGTCGTGGAGCTCTCGAGCTTCCAGATCGCAGACCTCGATGTGGGCCCGCGGATCGCGGTCGTCACGAACGTCTACCGCGAGCACCTCGATTGGCACGGCTCGCTCGATCGCTACCGGGCCGACAAGCTCAGGCTGCTCGACCTCCCCGGTGTGGAGCAGTGCGTCCTGAACCATCGCGACGAGGTGCTCCGCGGGCTCGTCCCCGCGAGCGCAGCCCGGCGCTGGTTCGGCGCGCCCGATGGCTGGGACGCGCGCGAGGACGGCGCGCTGCTGCTCGGCGGCGAGCTGCAGCTCGCGGCGGGCGAGCTCCGGTTGCGCGGCGTGCACAACGCGCTCAACGCATGCGCTGCGCTGACCGCGGTGGAAGCGCTCGGGATCCGCCCCGCTCCCGCGCGGGAGCTCGCGGGCTTCGAGGCGCTCGCGCACCGCCTGCAGACGGTCGCCGAGCGCGACGGCGTCACGTGGGTCGACGACAGCATCTCGACCACCCCCGAGTCGACGCTCGCGGCGCTGGCGAGCTTCGCCGCCGCGCCCGTGATCCTGCTCGCGGGTGGGCAGGACCGCGACCAGGACTACGGAGCGCTCGCGCACGAGCTCGCCCGCCGGGCGTCGCTCGAGCACGCGCGGGCGACGCTCGTCGCGATGCCCAGCACCGGGCCGCGACTGCTCGCACAGGCGCTCGCCGCCGGAATGCCCGCGAGCGGCGCGATCGAGTCCGCCGGGCTCCCCGACGCGGTCGCGCACGCGCGGGCGCTCGCCGAGCCCGGGAGCGTGGTGCTGCTCTCGCCGGCAGCCCCCAGCTTCGATCGCTTCCGCGACTTCGAGCAGCGCGGCGAGCGCTTCGCCGAGCTCGCGTGCGCCTGAGCTCTCCCCGCGTGGACCCCGGGTCGGCGCCGTTGGTGGCCGAGTCCTCGCCTGTGCTGCCGGCTGGGTGTTCAAACGCCGCCGCCCCCGGTGACGGGGGCGGCGGTACGCCTCAGATGCGAGGAGCGCTCACGGACACAGCGGGTTCGCGGGCACGCCTTCGCACGGGTTCGGCATCGTCGCCTGCGCGGGCGGAGCCGGCTGGGCGACCTCTTCGCGCCCTTCGGAGACCGCCTGGAGTTCGAGCAGGTAGAAGACCGCTTCGAACCCGAGTTCCGGGTTGGGCGTGGTTTTGTTCTGGCACCCCCACGTCCCTTCGATTTCGCCGGGGTAGGTCGCCGCGGTGAACGTGTTCCCGGACAGGCAGTTGTTCGTCGACTGCATGCTGCCGAACAGGCCGCCGGACATGAACACGTCACCGGCGTACGTGCCGCCGGCGTAGCCGTTGCCCGAGAACGTGTTGTTCACGATCCGGTTCCCCGACAGCTGGAAGAACAGCGTTTTTTCTTCGATCGGGAACGGGTTGGGGTACTCGAACGCCATGACGCCGTCGGTCGGGTTGTTCTTGATCGTGTTGCCTTCGACCACGTCGCCGTAGTCGCCGGGAAGCTCGATCCCCGCGCCCCACGGCGCGGCGCCGGAGGACGGGTTGTCGGGCGCGTTGATGTTGTTGTTTTCTTCGACGAGGTTGTTGCGGATGAACGTGCAGTGCGCGAATTCGGTGCTCGAGAACATCGGCAGCCGCTTGTTGACTTTCGCCGGATGGTGTTCGCACGCCCCGTTCTGCGGCGGCGGGCCGTCACCGGGGTTTTCGGAGTTGGGCGCGATCCCCGTCGTGTTGTGGCTGAAGACCGAGTTTTCGATCACCAGTTTGCCGCCCGAGTTCGAGCCGGAGTAGCCGAGCGCGTTGTTTTCGAGCGTGGCTTTGTCGATGCGCGCGTTGCATTCCTGGCACGCACCGAGGTAGATCCCCGAGTCGTTGAAGCCCGACGCGTAGATGTTTTCCCATTCGCCGGTGACCTCGTTGTTCGTGAAGATCCCGTAGCCGCCGAGGAGCCCGTCGTCGTAGGCGGTCAGGTAGCGCCCGTACCAGCCGTGCGCGCCGATTTTCCCGGAGTCTTCGCCCCCGTTCCACCAGATCTCGTTGCCGCCGGGGCCGTCGGATTCGGCTCGGTCGAAGTTGCGCACCGTGAGGTTCTCGACCCACACGTTGTTCGCTTTGAAGATTTCGATGCCGTTGCTGCCGCCGGGGAGCGGTTTGTGCTGCCCGTCCAGGATCACCGTGTTGCGGTCCATCCCGCGAACGTAGATGCGCGAGTGTTCTTTGGTGATCTTGACTTCTTCGTCGTAGGTGCCGGGCTCGATCAGGACCCAGGAGCCCGCTTTGGTCGCGTCGACCGCTTCCTGGATCTTGTGGAAGTAGTGCACGTTCGCGGGCACGCTGCCCGGGAATCCGCCCTGCGTGACGATCATCACCTGCGGCGCCGCGCTCGCGTCGGCGGCGAGCGCCAGCGTGAGCAGCGTCGACGCGAGCGCCACAACGGTCACGGCAGCGCGACGTGCGCGACGGCCGAACGTCCTGCTCGAACCCATCTGAGTCATCCCAGACCCTCCTCCTGGATCTCGACGGCAACCGCCCCCTGCGGTTCGGGGCACCCTATATCGCAATGGCTCGGGTAGCAACCCTTTCGGCCCTCGCCCGCCGACCGCCTGTGCGCTGGTTCTTCGAGGCGCTTCTCAGGACTCTTCGCGGCCCGCGCTGCCGGAGCCGGCGCCGGGGTCGGCTCCGGGCCGCTCCTGCTCGGCTCCGGGCCCCTCCTGCGCGTCATCGGGCCGCTTCGGCGCGTCGTCGGGCGGCGCCTGCGCGGCAGCGGGCCGCTTCGGCGGGATCTCGGGGATCGCGCCGGGGTCGGCCGCCTCGGCGGCGGCGCGGTTCTCCTCGCGGACCGCGAGCCAGATCTCCTCGCGGTAGATCGACACGCCCGACGGCGCTTCGATGCCGAGGCGCACGGTGTGCCCGCTCACGCTCATCACCGTCACGAGAACCTCGTCGCCGATCACGACGCGCTCTCCCGGACGACGCGTCAGGATCAGCATTGCAAGCGATTATGAAGCACGCCAACGACACCGACGCGGGGCCGGGCGGCGCGCGGGCCTCCGGCGGCTAGGCTGCGCCGGCGGACGTGGCGGTGCCGGCGGGCGGCGCGGGAGCCTGGGCCCCGGGAGCGAGCTCGAACAGCGGCGCGCGAAGCGGTGCGTCGGCGGCGGCGTTGATCACCTGGTAGCCGTTCCCGCCGGCGAGCACGAGCGGCGCGCGCAGGTTGGCGGTGATGTCGAGCGGGTTGGGCGTTGCGCGGACCGTCACCAGCACCCGCGCGCCCGTGGCGTCGGCGATGCCGGTGCGCTCCTGGTCCTCGGGTGCGATCTCCAGCGTGAAGCCATCGAAGAACTGCTGCGGCGAGACCACCGGCAGCGCGAGCGCAGCGTCCTCGACGCAGTGCAGCCACAAGAAGCCGGTCCCGGGGTTGCGGTCGAGCAGCGCGTAGCTGGAGCCGCCGAGGCCGATGAGGCCGAAGGGGAACGCGAACACGTCCTCCTCGTCCACCTCGACCGGGCCGAAACGTACGCTGTCGAACTTGACTGGCATCTGCTCTCCTATCTATTCACGCAGGAAGTTCAGCAGCGATTCCTGGACGATGTTCGCACCTGACCGGAGCGCTGCCGTGTAGGCGGCCTGCTCGTTGGAGTAGGCGATCGACACCTGCGCGATGTCGGCGTCGCGGGTGTTCGACAGCGCCCTCGAAAGCGCGCCTTCGAGCGTTTCGATGCGCGTGGCCGCGTTCCGCAGCTGCGCGGTGGCGCTGCCGGTGTTGGCCTGCAGCGAGATCAGCGCTTCCATGTTCGTGTCGAGGTTCTTGAGGTCTGTCGAGGCGAGTTCCGCGCGGCTGGCGGGCGTGCCTTCGGTGAGGTGCTGGGCGATCGTGCGCAGCACGTCGAGCAGCTTGCCGTCGCCCGAGCCGCCGCCGTTCCCGAGCACGCTCGAGAGGTTGGTGCTGACTTCGAGCGTGGTGCCGGGGCCGATCGCGCGTGAGACCGATTCGGTGTTCCCCTGGAATTCGTCTTCGGGGCCGCTTCTGTAGGGCGCGGTCGTCGTCAGGGTGCCGGAGAACACGAACTGGCCCGCGTACTGGGTGTTCGCGTCCTGCTTGACCGCTTCGGTGAGCTGGGTGACCTCGACGCCGATGCTGTTCAGGTCCCCCGCGTTGAGCGTGCCGTTGGCGGCCTGCAGGAGGAGTTCGCGCACGCGCTGGGTGATGTCGCTGATGTTGCCCATCGCGCCGGTGGCCGCCTGCGTCCACGCGATCCCGTCCTGCACGCTGCTCGTGTAGGAGGTGAGGCCGTCGAGCTGGCTCTGGAGGTCGATGGCGCGGCTCGTGCCGTAGGGGTCGTCGGACGGCTCGAGGATCTTCTTGCCCGAGGACAGTTCCGCGGAGCTGCGCTCGAGCGACGCGAGCGCCGAGTTGATGTCGTTCAGCGTCGAGCTGCTGATCATCGAGGGTGTGATCCGCCCGAGCATCGCTACAGCCCCACCACGCCCGTGTGCTCGATCAGCGTTTCGAGCATCGAGTCGAGCGCCGACATCGTCCGCGCGGATGCCTGGTAGCCGCGCTGGAAGGCGATCATGTTGGTCATTTCTTCGTCGAGCGACACGCCCGAGACGCTCTGCCGCTGGTTGCCGATCGCGGTGAGCGTGGTTTTCAGGTTGGTCGTTTCCTCTTCGGCGCCCTTCACGTCGCTGCCGACGCGCTCCACCAGCGCGCCGTAGGACTGGTCGGTCGCACCACCGCGAAGCGCGGCGATCGCGAGCGCGACGTCGTTTCCGCCGGGCGTGCCCGTCGAGGACGTCTGGACTTGGGCGCCGGTGACGGCCACTTTGATCGTCGCCGCGGTTTCGCCGGCGAAGAACGGTGTGCTCGTGTGCAGCGCGTTGACGCTTTCCGCGAGGCTCGCCGCGACGGCGTCGAGCCCTTCGCGGTAGCTCGCGAGCTTCCCGCCCGGTCCGCTCAGGGAGAGCAGCGCGCCGAGCTGGCCGCCGGCGGCCGCGGTGATCGTCTGGGGCCAGTTGACCGTGGTGCCTTCCACGAGCGGTTTCGCGGCGTCGCCGAAGGTGATCGTGTCGGTGCCGTCGGGCTGCTGCGCCACGGACACGTTCGCGAACGCCGAGAGCTTGTCGAGCAGCAGGTCGCGGCGATCGAGCATTTCGTTGGGCGGCTGCCCGGCCTGTTCGGAGAGCTTGATCTGCCCGTTGAGCTGCGCGATCTGCTTGGCGATCCCTTCCACTTCCCCGCCCACGCCGGCGCGTGCTTCGTACTGCTGCGTGGTCTGCGTGGAGATCGTTTCGATCTGGCCGCTCAGCGTGTTGAGCGAGCGGGCGAGCTGTTCGCCGGCGGCAACCACGCCCTCCCGCGCGGCTTCGCTGGTGGGGGCGTTGGCGAGGCTGTTCCACGCGCTCCAGAACGCCGAGAGCTGGTTCGCGAGGCCGGCGCTGGACGGTTCGTTGAACGCGCTCTGGGTCTGCAGCAGCTGTTCTGCCTGCGTGGAGGACGAGCTCAGCGCGCTGTTCTGGGTGCGGTACTGGCTGTCGAGGTAGATGTTGCGGATGCGCGTGATCGTCTGCACGTTCACGCCCGTGCCGAGCCGCGCGCCTTCACCCGTCGTGGTGGAGATCGCGGGGATTTCCAGCGTCGGCGAGGTCTGCAGCACGGCGCTCTCGCGCGAGTAGCCTTCGGTGTTGGCGTTCGCGATGTTGTTCGCGGTCACGTCCATCGCGGTCTGCTCGGCCAAGAGGCCGCTCAGCGCTGTCTGGAGTCCTTGGAGCGTGGGGATCGGCATCGCTAGGCGCGCAGGTCGAGGACGTGGAGGGCGCCCTGCGGGCGCGGGCGGGTGATCGACGTCGAAGAGCCCTGCGGGTCGTAGCCGCTGACGCCGTCGAGCGCCAGCAGCCCCATCAGGTGGTCGAGGAACCCGAGTTCGAGCTGCATCAGGGCGCGGTTGCTGCGATGTTCGCGCTGGAGCTCGGCGAGCAGGCCTTTCAGTTCGGCGCTGCGAGCTGTCGCGAGCTGGGCCTGCTGGGCGCTCATCAGGCGCGCCAGAGCGTGCACCGTCACCTCGTGGGCGGTCACGCCCAGGCGCGCGCCGGCGCGCGCAAGCAGCACGGTGCGTCGCTCCTCGAGCAGCGCCCGCTGTTCCATTTCGCCGCGCAGGATGCCCGCGAGCCGGACGACGCCCTGCACGTCTCGAGCGCGGATCGCCGAGCCCTGCTCGAGCACCACCGCGAGCAGGCCCCGCGCGGAGAGGATCTGCTCGTCCAGGTGGGCGACGATCTCGCCCACGAGCGCGTCGTCGCGGCTCAGCGCCTGCGGCAGCGCGGCGGTGCTCATGCGCTCACCGCCCCCGTCGAGGAGGTGGTGCCACCGGGCGCGCCGCCGGCGCCGCCGGGCGTGCTCTCGGCACCGCCGTGGCCGAGCGTGGCCCCGCCCTGCGCGGTGGTCGCTGCGCCGTGTGTGCCCTCGAGCTCGCGCGTCAGCTGCTGGGCCAGGCCGAGGCCGCCGCCCGCGAGGATCCCGTGCGAGAGCGCCTGCGGCAGCATCGCCGAGAAGGCTCCGCCGCCGAGCTTGGGCAGCGCCCCTTCGCCCTGCCCTTCGGATTCGGATCCGGCTTCGCCGGGGCCACCGGCTTCGGTGAGCGAGGCGGCGAGCTGTTCGACGAGCATCTGTTCGAACGCCTGGGCGGTGCGGTAGTCCTGCTTGACCTGCGTCGAGCCGTTGCGCACCCACGCAGGCTCGAAGGTGCTGTCCACCGGAGGCAGGCCGGAGGCGGGCGTCATGCGCGCAGCTGGTTCGCGATGGTCATCATCTGGTTCTCGAGCTGGATCGCCGAGCTGTCCATCTGGAAGGCGCGCTGGGTGCTGACCATCGTGGCCATGTCGGTGCCCATGTCGACGTTGGACTGCTCGAGCCCGCCCTGCAGCAGGCGAGCTCCGCTCGCGGCGTGCGGTTCGCCGCTGTCCTTCGTCGTGCCGAACAGGTTGCCGCCGAGCGAGACGAGGTGCCCCGGCGAGGTGACGGTCACGAGCTTGATCTGGCCGAGCGTCCTGCCGTGGGCGGTGACGGTGCCGTCGGCGGAGATCGACAGCTCCGACGGGGACACGCCCGCGGGAAGTTTGATCGGCGGCGAGAGCCTGTGCCCCTGGGAGTTGACGATCGTTCCGCTCGCGTCGACGCCGAGCGCGCCGTCGCGTGTGAGCGCGGTCTGCCCTCCGGGGAGCGTCACCTGGATGTAGCCGCGGCCCTCGATCGCCACGTCGAGCGGCTGGCCCGTTTCCCGCAGCGCCCCCTGCGCCTGGCTGCGCCCGACGAACTCCGCGTTCGCGCCCGCGCCGTCGGTGGACTGCGAGCCCGCGATGTTCACGTCGTTGTAGAGAAGGTCGTTGAACGCGACGCGCTGGGACTGGTAGCCGTTCGTGTTGACGTTGGCGAGGTCGTTGCTGATCGCGTCGAGCTGCTGCTGCTGAGCCGACATGCCTGCTGCTGCGGAAAAGAGACCTTCGAGCATCAGCCCGTTCCTGTTTCGTTTGGGTTCGGCGCCGCGGAATCGCCGTCGCAACCCGGCCGCCGAGGATGATCCTGCTCCCAACGTGATCGGCATCGCTCGCGGGGACTTGAGCGCGGCGCCCCAGGCGGGCGCCCGCCTGCGCGCAGCGTGCTACTGGACGTTGATCGAGCCGACCTGGGTGGTCGCGGCCTGCAGGGTCTGGTCGATCGTCTGGATCGCCTGCTGGCCCGACTGGAAGCTGCGCAGCGAGGTGATCATTTCGACCATCACCTTGGCGGCGTCGACGCCGGAGCCCTCGAGCGCGCCCTGGCGCACCTCACCCTGGGCCTGGCCCGAGGCGGTCCCCGTGAAGAGGTTTTCGCCCTGCTTGGCCGCTCCCGGCACTTCGAAGGTCCCGATCGCGCTCGCGGGGACCGTGCCGTCGGCGCCGACCTTGATCGTCGCACCGGTCTGGCTCAGCACGGGGTTGCCCGCGTTGTCGGTCACCGTTCCGTTCGCGGAGGCCGTGAACTGGCCGTTTCGCGTGTAGCGCACGCCCGCTTCGGTGCGCACGGCGAAGAAGCCCGTCCCCTCGATCGCGAAATCGAGCGGCTCGCCCGTTTCCTGGATCGAGGCCGGCGTCATGTCGGTGAACGTCCTGCCCACCGCCACGCCCTGGTCGATCGACCCGACCGGCGCGCCGCCCTCGGTGTTGGCCATCAGCAGGGTGCCGAAGTTGTGCTGGGTGGACTCGTCGGGCTTGTAGCCCGGCGTCGAGGAGTTCGCGAGGTCGTTGGAGAGCTGGTTCTGGCGCGTCTGCTCGGCGACCATGCCGGAGGCGGCTATGAACAATCCGATATCCATGCGAACCGGGTAGTCGGCCGCGCCCAGCGAACCTTTAGCGCGATGCCCGCGCTCAGCCGACGCTCGCGAACAGCGCGGTCTCGGCGACGAGCTGCTCGTAGAGGCGGCGCCGCAGCTGGGTGTGGATCTGCGAGACGCGGCTCTCCGACACGGCGATGCGCTGCCCCACCTCGCGGAGCGTGGCGTCCTCGACGTACAGCAGCACGGCCACCTCGCGTTCCTGCATGGTCAGGCGCGCGAACGCGCCCCGGAAGCGCTCCTTGGCTTCGCGGCGTTCGGCGCTGATGACCGGATCGCACTCGGCGTCGGAGCTCTCCAGCGTGTCGATCCGCTCGATCGTGGTGGCCTCGTCGCAGCGCACCACGCGGTTCAGCGAGGCGACCGCCGCGAGCTCGGCCTCGTGCAGCCGCGCGGTGAGCCGGGGTGCGGTCATGCCCACGCTCGCCGCGAGCTCGTCGCGGCCCGGCTCGCGCTCGTGCGCGGCGAGGAACTCCTCCCGGGCACGGTTGATCGCGCGCTCGTCACGGCGCAGCGAGCGCGGGGCCCAATCGTGGCGGCGGAGCTCGTCGAGCACCGCGCCGTGCACGCGCGACCACGCGAACTGCTCGAGCGTGGCACCCCGGTCGGGGTCGAAGCGCTCGATCGAGCGAATCAGCGCCTCCAGGCCGCTGGAGAGGTAGTCCTGCACGTCGCACTGCGCGGGCACCTCGCGGACCTTGCGGTACACGATGTAGCGCACCATCGGCGTGTACATGAAGATCAGGCGGTCACGCAGCTCGCGCGCGCCGGTCCGGCGGTACTCGCGCCACAGCTCCAGCGACTCCTCGGCGGAGGTCCTCGGGGGGCTGGGGGTGAGCTTTCCGGTTGCGTCCATGGGCCTGTGCTCGGCGGCCGCCTCCACGCGCAGCGCAGCGGCGCTGGGTCCCCCCCGGGTTGGCCCACCTTCCGACGCCGGTTATTTCTCCTCGCCCCGGGTTTCCCCTCCCTTCCCCGCGTGCGCGCGGGTAGGTGGGCGAAAGCTTGCGCCGGCAGACCCACGCCGGCGCAATCCGACCGACGCGATCGAAGTCATCCGTCGCCTGCCCGCATGTGCGCTCAAGATTTCGGGCAGGCCGTCGATCACACGGTTAGGAACGAAGTGCGAGGTGGCCCACGGATCGGACCGCGACAAACCGTTTTCAGGGAGAAAACGCAACATGCACTCGCAACAAGCTGATCGCATCATCGAGCCCACGGGATCCAAGAACCGCATCGCCCCGCTCGCCGTGACCGGAGACGCCGACGCAGGCCATCCGATCGACATCACGCGCGGGGGACCCCCGGCGCACCTGGCCGAGGAGATCGAGCACGCCGGACGCATCCACGCCGAGATCCGCGCCGAAGGCAGCGACATCCGCTTCCACGGCGGCCTCGACGGCGCGGTGCTGATCGAGCTGTGCACGGTCGAAGGTGAGCTGATCCGCGCGCTGTCGGCCGTCGAGGTCGCCGAGCTCGCTGCGGGACAGGTAGCCGTCTGAGAGGCCGCTCGCCGTGTCGAGCATCTCCGTCAACACCGAAACCGGCCAGCCGATCTCGATCACCGGGCTCGCGTCGGGCTTCGACACCTCCGCGATCATCAAGGCGCTCGTCGAAGCGGAAAAAGTCCCGATCACGAAACTGACGACGCAGCAGGAAAAGCTCGTCGCTCAGCAGACCACGATCCGGACGCTGCAGCTGAGCCTCCATCAGCTGACGTTCCAGCTCGCGGAATTCAAACTCTCCTCGCTGTTCCGCACCACCCAGACGGTCACGTCCAACGAACCGCAGCGCGTCGCCGCGACGGCGACCTCCGGCGCAGGGGTGGGCGGCTACCAGGTCGAAGTCACGCAGCTGGCGAACTCCGCGCAGCGCACCTTCACGTTCACGAGCCCCGCCGCGGAAGACACGATCACGATCGACGGCCACGAATACAAGCTCGGCGCGGAAGGCACCGCCAAAGAACTCGCGCAGAAGATCAACTCGGACGGCACCGCGACCGTCTACGCGGCGGTGCTCAACGGCGAAACGATCGTGCTCTCCAACCGGACGACCGGAGAAACCGGGGGAGCCTTCATCAGCGTGACCGACGCGGGCGGCACGCTCGTCGAAAAGGCCGGGACCGCCAAGGAAGGACGCGACGCCGAATACTCGGTCGACGGTGTCGCGGGGAAATCGAATTCGAACGAAGTCACCGAAGCGGTCCCGGGCGTGAAGCTGACGCTCGAGGGCCTCACCACCACCTCCGGACCGGTGACGGTCGACGTGCTCGCCCCGAGCACCAACACGAGCGCGATCGAAGGCCAGCTGCAGTCGTTCGTCACCGCGTACAACAGCAACGTGGAAGCGATCCAGAAGCAGCTCACGACCAAGCCGCTCGCCCACGCCGCCAAGCTCGAAGAATTCGAAACGGGCACCCTGTTCGGCGACACCGAGCTGACGGGGCTGCTCAACCGCATGCGCTCCACGCTCTTCGAATCGGTCGAAGGGCTCCCCGAAGGCGTTGCGAGCCCGTTCGACATCGGCCTCGGCACCGGCGGGGCGACCGCGAACGCCGCCCAGGGCGCGATCGAAGGCCACCTGAAGCTCGAAACGAGCAAGCTCCAGGCCGCGCTCGCCGAAAACCCCGAAGGCGTCCAGAAGCTGCTGCAGTCCTGGTCGAAGAAGCTCGAAGGCGTGATCAACAGCGCCGCCGCCCCGGGCGGGACGCTGGAAACGCGGATCAACGGCGACGAAGCGCAGGTCACGACGCTCAAGGCGCGGATCAAGACGATGAACGAAGCGCTCACCGAACGGCAGAAAGATCTCGTCCGCACGTACGCGTCGCTGGAAGGCCTGCTCGCCAAGAACAACGCGCAGCTCTCGTGGCTGATCCAGCAGACCGAACGCCTCGGCAAATAGCCGCGCCTGTTCCTCAACTTTGCCGGCCGTGAGCCGATGACGGTACAGGCAATGGCCAACCTCGCCACGACACCTCAGGCCTACCAGCGCGGTGCTGTGCTCGCCGCCACGCCGGCCGAGCTCGTGGTGATGCTCTACGACGGGGCACGCCGCTTCCTGCGCCAGGCCGCGGCGGCGATGGAGGCGGGCGAGATCGAGCGCGCGCACCGCACCCTGCGCCACGCCGAGATGATCCTCGCCCATCTCAACGGCACGCTCGACCACGACCAGGGTCAGGTCGCCGACAGCCTCGGCCAGCTCTACACGTTCTGCCTGCGCCATCTCGACGACGCGCGCATGGAGCAGAGCCCGAAGAAGCTCGGCGAGGTGAGCAGGATGCTGGGCGAGCTGCGCGACGCGTGGGCCCAGATCGCCGCAGAGGCGCCGCGCTCGTGAGCGCCCCCGCGCCGGCGAACGCTGCGCTCGCGCCGTACGAGGCGCTGATCGCCCACGCCGAGCACGAACTCGAGCTCGCCGGCCGCGGCGACGTGCCGGCCCTGCTCGCGCTCACCGAGAGCTGGGATGCGCTCGTGGCGCGTCTGACGCAGCCGCCGCCGACCTCGGCGCGCACGCTGATCGAGCGGGCCACGCTGATCCACGAGCGCACGCGCATCGAGCTGATCCGTCTGCGTGAGGGCCTGCAGGCGGAACTCGCGACCACGCTCCGCGCCCGCCGCACCGCCGAGGGCTACTCGGGCGCGCTGCCCGCGCGCCCGCGGATCGACCGCAGCGCCTGACGGGGCTAAAGATCGCCGCGTTGCGGCCGATCACGGGAGCGGCCCTCGATGGCCGATGCCACTGCGACCTCAGGGAGAGCGTCGTTTTTCAGCCCAGGGAGGGCGGAAAGGCAGAACCCGTTCGCCATGGCACTCGTCGACTCAACCCAGCAGCTCCTGGAGGCCGCGATGCGCGGCTCGTGGCAGCGCGAGACCGCGCTCACGAACAACATCGCCAACGCCGACACCCCCGGCTACGTGCGCCAGGAAGTGAACTTCGAGTCGGCCCTGCAGGGCGCGATGGGGACCGGCGAACCGGTCTCCGAAATGCAGTTCGAAAGCGAACCGGCAGCCGCCGAAGCGAGCCCCAACGGCGGCACCGTCAGCGTCGATCAGGAATCCGCGCGACTGGCCGAAAACGGGCTCGACTACCAGGCGCTCACGGACGTGGTCAACACGCGCAACGGGATCATCCGCTCCGCGATCGGACTGCTCTGATGGGTCTCTTCGACGCGATCGGCATCGCAGGCAGCGGGCTCACCGCGCAGCGGATCCGCATGGACGTCACCTCGGAGAACCTCGCCAACGCGGATACCACCAAAGCTGCCAACGGGCAGCCCTACCAGCGCCAGGAGGTCACGCTCGCCGAGACCGGCGCCGCGGGCGGCTTCGGCGGCGCGCTCTCCGGCGCGATCGCGCAGGTCGCGGGCGCGCAGCCGGCCGGCGGCGTCCAGGTCACGGGGATCGTCGCCGACACCACGCCCGACCAGCAGGTCTACGACCCGGGCAACCCCGAAGCCAACGCCCAGGGCTACGTGAAGCTGCCGAACGTCAACACGGTCACCGAAATGACCGACCTGATCTCCGAGCAGCAGTCCTACCAGTCCGACGTCACCGCGATGCAGACGGCCAAGGCGATGTTCACCAGCACCCTCGGGATCCTCAAGTGATCATCCCGCCGATCGGCAGCCTCGCAGGGGAACTCGCCGGCGCCGCGGCGCAGGGCGCCGCGCAGGGCGGCACGACCGCTGCCGCCGGGATCGAACCGGCCGGCGCGGCGACCGACGTGCAGCCCACCGGCGGGAGCTCGTCGGGCTTCGGCGGCGCCCTCACCGACGCGATCTCCTCGCTCGAAAGCAGCCAGTTGAGCGCCAGTCAAGCTTCGCAGGGCCTCGCCACCGGCACCGTCAAGGATCCCGAGGCGGCCGTCACGACCGTCGAGGATGCGGCGCTGGAGATGCAGCTCGCCGCGCAGCTCCGCGCGAAGGCCACAGAAGCAGCCCAGACCATCTTCCAGACACAGGTGTAGCCAATGCCCGTTGCCCAGATTGCCTCCCGACTCACCCCCCGTGGCTGGCTGATCGCCGGCGGCGCGACCGTCGGCGCGATCCTGTTCATCTACCTGTTCCTGCACATGGTCTCCTCGCCGAGCTACTCCACGGTGGCGAGCGGGGTCGACCCGGCGCAGACGGGCAAGATGGAGGCCACGCTGAGCCAGCACGGGATCAGCTACCAGCTCCAGAACAACGGCACCGCGATCGCCGTGCCGTCCAAGCAGAGCGCCGCAGCGCGCGTCGCGCTCGCGGGCAACAACCTGCTCGGCGGCGGCTCGCAGCCGGGCTTCGAGCTCTTCGACAAACAGAGCCTCGGCGAAAGCAACTTCCAGCAGCAGGTGACCTACCAGCGCGCGCTGCAGGGTCAGCTGGCCGAAACGATCAACAGCGTCCAGGGTGTCTCGGGCGCGCAGGTCACGCTCGTGCTGCCCAACCAGCAGAACCAGATCTTCGGCGAAAACCAGGGGGTCTCCTCGGCTGCCGTGCTGCTGTCGGGCACGACCACGCTCGACCCGGCCTCGGTACGGGGGATCGCGCAGCTGGTCGCCAACAGCGTGCCCGGCCTGCAGCTCTCGAAAGTCACGATCACCGGCGCCTCGGGCCAGCTGCTGTGGCCCGCTGCGGGCGGCGGCGGCGGCGCGGGCGGCACGAGCCTCCAGGAAGCCGAGCAGCGCTACGACCAGAGCACGGCCGCGAACCTCGATGCGATGCTCGCCCAGACGCTCGGCACCGGCAAGGCGCAGGTCCTCGTCTACGCGAACATGAACGTCGACCAGACCACCAAGGAATCGCTCGAATACGGCAAAGCCGGCACGCCGCTGCAGCAGAGCAAGTCGCTCGAGACGCTCAGCGGGGCCGGCGCGGGCGCGGGTGGCACCACCGGCACCGCCAACCTGACGGCAGGGACCGGCGGCGGCGGGGGGAAGTCGAGCTACAAGAAAGAAACCACCAGCTCGCAGCTCGGCGTGAGTAAGACCGTCACCCACTCCACCGTCGCCCCGGGCGTGGTGGAAAGCCAGCACGTCTCGGTGCTGCTCGACCACTCCGTCCCCGCCGCCTCGCTGCCTGCGATCCGCGAAGCGGTCACCAACGCCGCGGGCATCCAGAGCAAGCGCGGCGACACGATCTCGATCGGCCAGATCCCGTTCGCGAAGCAGCCCGCCGCTGCCGGCGCGGCGAGCAGCCCGCTCGGCATGGCCAAGTATGCGCTGCTCGGGATCGCGGCGCTCGTGTTCCTGTTCCTGACCACCCGCGCGATCCGCCGTCGTGAGAGCGAGGCGATCGAGGAGCCGTCTTGGCTGCGCGAGATCGAGGCGCCCATGCGGCTGTCCGAGCTCGAACGCGAAACCTCGCGTCGCCCGACCGAGGTGCTCGCAGGCGTCGGCGCCGGTGGCGGGCCCGGTCCGCTCGGCAACGGCGGCCCGCCTCCCGGCCAGGACATCCGCCGCCAGGTGGAGGCGCTCGCCGACAGCGACCCCGACAAGGTCGCCCAGCAGCTGCGCAGCTGGATGCAGGAGGGCTAGCACCGCGTGGAGCCCGACACGCTCACGCAGCGCGCCCCCGTTCCGGCGCTGCCCGCGCCCGCCCCGAACGCAGGGCACGCGGGCGCGTCGATGCTCCCGAGCGTCACCGGCACGATCACCGGCGCGCGCAAGGCGGCAGTGCTGATGGCCGCGCTCGGCTCCGAGCGCGCCGCGAACGTGATGCAGCGCCTGCGCGAGGACGAGATCGAGGGCCTCTCGATGGAGATGGCGCGCCTGTCTGCGGTCGGCGCGGAGACGACCGCCTCGGTGATGGGCGAGCTCGCGAGCGTCAGCGCCGGTGGCGGCGAAGGCGCCAGCGGCGGCATGGACTTCGCGCGCGAAGTGATCGAGCGTGCACTCGGACCCGAGCGCGCCGCCGAGCTGCTCGGCCGGCTGTCGGGATCGGGCGAGGCGCGGCCTTTCGAGTTCCTGCGGTCGGTCGCTCCCGAGCGGATAGCCGGCCTGCTGCGCAACGAGTCTCCGCAGACCGTAGCGCTCGTGCTCGCCAGCCTGTCGACCAGCCTCGCCGCGGGTGTGCTCGCGCGGCTGCCCGAGGCCGAGCAGCCCGACATCGCGCTGCGGATCGCACGCATGGGCCAGGCGAGCGCGAAAGTGATCGAACGGGTCGAGGAGGCGCTGCGCCACAGGCTCACCGCGGTCGCCGAACGCGAGTACGTGGCCACCGGGGGCACGAAGGCGCTCGCCGGCATCCTCAACCACGCGGACCGGTCCGTCGAGCGCAACGTGCTCGAGTCGCTCGCCGACACCGACCAGGGCCTCGCCGAGGAGGTTCGCGGCCTGCTGTTCGTGTTCGAGGACATCGTCAAGCTCGACGAGCGCGCCGTCCAGCAGCTGCTGCGCGAGGTCGACCAGAAGGACCTCGTGCTCGCGCTGCGCGGCGCCCCCGAGGAGGTCCGGGAGGTGGTGCTCGCGAACATGTCCGAGCGCGGCGCCGCGATGCTCAAGGAGGAGAGGGAGATCCAGCAGCCCCAGCGCAAGCGCGACATCGACGGCGCGCAGAGCCGGATCGTCGCCGTCGTGCGCCAGCTCGAGGAGGCCGGCACGATCGTGATCGCCGGCGACAGCGAGGACGAGAGCGACGCGGTTGTCTGAGACCGCCGTCAGCTACGACTTCGAGCAGCTCGAGCCGTCCGCTCCTCCACCGCGCGACGCGCCGGCGCGGCTGCTCGCGCAGGCGCAGGCGGATGCTGGGGAGATCCGCGAGCGCGCGCGCGCCGACGGCCACGCCGAGGGCCTCGCCGCCGGTCACGCCGAGGGCGCAGAGGAGATGCGTCAGGCGCTCGATGCGCTCGCCGAGGTGCTCGCCTCGATCGAGGCGCTGCGCCTGGAGGTAGCCGAGAACGTCGAACGCGACGCGATCGAGCTGGCGCTCGCGCTCGCCGGCAAGGTCCTCTCCGCCACGCTCGAGATCCGCCCGGACTCCGTCGTCGACGTCGTCCAGGGCGCGCTGCGCCGCGTCGCGGGTGCGCGCGGCCTGTCGATCCTCGTGCACCCCACCGACCTCGAGGTCGTCCAGTCCGCGCTGGGCGAGCTCGGCCCGCGCGCCGGCAGCCTCGCGCCGATCGACGTCCAGGCCGACCAGCGCGTGGCGCGGGGCGGCGCGCTCGTGCGTACCACAGAAGGCGAGATCGACGTGCGCGTCGCCACCCAGCTCGAGCGCGCGCGCGAAGTCGCGCTGAGCGAGCTGCGCGGCGGCGCCCCGGTCTCATGAGCTCCGGCACGCCGACCGGCGAGCACGTCTCGCGTGCGTGGCAGGCGATCGCCGAGGCGGACCTCGCGCGCCGCCATGGCTACGTCAGCAACCTGATCGGGCTGATCATCGAGGCGACCGGCCTCCAGGCCGAGGTCGGCGAGGTCTGCCTCGTCGGCACCGACCGTAACCGCGCCGCGGTCTCCGCCGAGGTCGTGGGGTTCCGCGAAGGCCGCACGCTGCTGATGCCGCTCGGCGAGCTGCACGGGATCGGGCCCGGCACACGCGTGCTCGCCACCGGTGCCCCGTTCCGGATCGTCGTCGGCGACGAGCTGCTCGGCCGGATCGTCGACGGTCTCGGATACCCCGACGACGGCGGTACCCCGCCCGCCGGCGAAGCCCGCTCGACGATCTCCCCGCCGCCTCCGCCGCTGTCGCGCCCGCGCATCGACGAACGCGTCGGGCTCGGCGTGCGCGCGCTCGACGGCCTCGTGCCGTGCGGCCGCGGCCAGCGCCTCGGGATCTTCGCGGGGTCCGGGGTGGGCAAGTCCTCGCTGCTGGGGATGATCGCGCGCTCCACCAGCGCCGACGTCAACGTGATCGCGCTCGTCGGCGAGCGCGGACGCGAGGTGCGCGAGTTCATCGAGCGCGACCTCGGCGACGCGCTGGAGCGCTCGGTGGTGATCGTGGCGACGTCCGACCAGCCGGCGCTCGTGCGCATCAAGGCCGCGTTCACCGCCACCACGATCGCTGAGCACTTCCGCGACCAGGGTCACGACGTGATGCTGATGATGGACTCCGTCACGCGCTTCGCGATGGCTCAGCGCGAGGTCGGCCTCGCGATCGGCGAGCCGCCGGCCACGCGTGGCTACACCCCCAGCGTCTTCGCGCTGCTGCCGCGGCTGCTGGAGCGCGCCGGCACGAGCGAGCAGGGCTCGATCACGGCGCTCTACACGGTGCTCGTCGACGGCGACGACATGAACGAGCCGATCGCGGACGCTGCGCGCTCGATCCTCGACGGGCACGTGGTCCTCACGCGCTCGCTCGCCCACGCAGGGCACTACCCCGCGATCGACGTGCTGCAGAGCGTCTCCCGCCTGGTCGGCGAGATCGTCTCCCAGGAGGTCGTCGACGCCGGCCAGCAACTCCGCTCTGCGCTCGCGGTGCTGCGCGAGAAGGAGGACCTCGTGGCGATCGGCGCCTACCAGCACGGGAGCGACCCCGTGCTCGACACCGCGCTCGCGCACCGCGGCGCGATCGACGGCTTCCTGCGCCAGCCCGTGCACGAGCGCAGCGACCCGGCAGAGACAGATGCCCGCCTGCTCGAGCTGGCAGCGTCGCTGGCGAGCGGCCTGGAGTCCGATCTGCCCGAGGCCGAAGAGGTCGCAGACACGGAGCCGCCCGCACCACCCGCGGGGGCCGCCGAGGATCCTGCGATCCCCGCGCTGGGCCTGCACCTCTAGCGCGCGCTGCGCGCCGCTAAAGAAGTCCCGTGAGCGGCCGATAACCAGGCCGATGGCACCCTCGTTTCGCTTCCGGCTGGAGCGCGTGCGCGCAGTGCGCGAGCGCAAGGAGAAGCTCGCGCAGCTGGAGCTCGCCAGGTCGATCACCCGCCTGAGCGACTCGCAGGCCGGTGTGCGCAGCGCCGAGGCCGAGGTCGAGAGCGCCCGCGCCGAACAGCGCACGGTGCGTGCCGAGGGCACGGTCGGCGCGGCCGAGCTGCTCGCCGGCCAGGCGTTCCTCGAGCGCGTCGAGGCGGAGCACCGCCGTCAGCGCGACGAGCTCGCGCGCAGCGAGGCCGAGGTCGCAGACCGCAACCAGCAGCTCGCGACCGCCGCCAGCGAGCACGAGGCGCTCGTGCGCCTGCGCGAGCGCCGCCGCGGCGAGCACAACCGCGAGCTGGCACGCCGCGAGACGATCTTCCACGACGAGCTCGCTTCGCTGCGCTTCCACCGGAGCACCGCATGAGCACGCTCGCGGCCGGCTCCCAGGCGATCACGCCGCCGAGCGAGCTCGCGCTCACCGCACGCGTGGAACAGCTCGAGGCGCTGCTCGCAAACGCACGCGCGGGCTTCACCGGCGGCACCGCCGCCGGCACGACGCCGGCTTCAGGTGTGTCCAGCACCGACTTCGCAAGCGCCCTGCAGTCCGCCACCGCCGCCGGCACCGCGCCGGCCACCGGCGAAGCGGGCGGCCAGTACGAAGGGCTCGTCGCAGCCGCCGCACAGCGCAACGGCATCGACCCCGCCATCCTGCACGGGCTGATCCAGCAGGAGTCGGGCTTCGACCCCAGCTCGCAGAGCAGCGCTGGCGCCCAGGGCCTCACCCAGCTGATGCCGGGCACTGCGTCCTCGATGGGCGTGTCCAACCCGCTCGACCCCGCCGAATCGATCGAAGGCGGGGCGCGCTACCTCGGCCAGCTGCTCAGGCAGTTCGGCGGCAACACCACCGACGCGCTCGCCGCCTACAACGCCGGCCCCGGCGCCGTCTCCCAGTACGGAGGCGTGCCCCCCTACCAGGAAACGCAGGACTACGTGACCAAGGTGCTGGGCTACGCCGAAGCGTACCGGCAGAGCCATCCCAGCCCGAGCATGGGGGAGACCATCGCATGAGCGTGCCGTTCGTCATAGGAGCCGAACCCGCACCCCCGCCGGGGGTGGGGGCGAGCCCCCCACCGGGGGCCTCACCGGGCGCGCGGCCCTTCCACAGCGCGCTCGAAGAACACTGGGCCCGGACCGCCACTGCGGAAGGCCGAGAAGGAAAAGACCACACGGTCGGCCAGCACGCGCGCCGCCGCGCCTCCGGCGCGCAGGCGAGCCCGCAGGCGCCCGGCGAAGCGCCCGCCACGCCGCCCGCGCCCGCTGCTGCTGCCGCCGCCGCCGCCGCAGCCGCAGCCCAGCCCACCCAGCACGCCGACACCAATGGGGATGCTGCGGATCCCGGGGTCGCCTCGGGCACCGACGCGGGCGCTGGACGCCCCGGGCCGCGCGCCTCCGACGCGAGCACCGCTAGTCCTGAGCCGGTCGCCTCCGACGCGAGCGCGCCCGCGCCCCAGCCGGCCACGCACGCCACCGCTCCGCAGGGCGCCTCGGTCCAAGCCGCGGGGCCTGACGCGGGCGAGCCCGCCTCCGCCGCCGCAGAGGCGTCGCTGCTCGCCCCGCGGGGCTCCGCGCGCGCCGGCGCGTCGATCGCCGGGCAGCTCGCCTCCGCGCGCTCCTCGGCAACGGCCACGGCAACGGCCTCGGCCGGCGGCGGGACGTCCGCGACCGCCGGCACCCCGGCCACCGGCGATGCCTCCACCGCCGGCGGCGCGCCGGCCGCGCCGCCGAGGGCCGGCGCACCGGGCACTCCGGAGCCGCAAGACGCACGCACCCCCGACACGCCGACCCCTGCGGCGGGCGCCCCCTCTGTTCGCGCGAGCGGCATCCCTGCCTCTGCGCAGCCCGCCTCCGACCCGGCCTCCGCGCAGCCTTCCGGGCCGGCCGCCGGCACGCCGTCCGCCCCCGCAGCCGCAGCCGCAGAAGCGGGCGAGCCCGCCGTCGCATCGCCCGCGTCCTCGCCCCCGGCACAGCAGGCCGCCGGACCAGGCGCTCCCCCCGCACCGCCGCAAGATGGCGCTCGCCACACGAGCAGCGCGGTCAGCGCGGGCAGCCCGGGCACAGCGGGCTCCGCGCCGGGAGCCGAACCCACCCCCGAAGAGGTGCGGGGCGAACGGGGCGCGATCAGCGGGCAGAACTCCGACGCCCACGCAGGTGCCTCGCTGCGCCCGCCGGCAGCCGCGCCGACCGCGTCGCGCACCGCTCAGGGCGGCGAAGGACGGCAGGGCTCCGCCGCTGCCCACACCGCGGCCACGAACATCGCGACCGCCGGGGGCGCGTCGATCCACGCCGAGATCGAGCCCGGGAACGGCGGCGACGTCGCGGCGACCGTCCAGGCCTCGCAGCCCCAGCCGGGCGGCGACGGCCCGCTGCTCGGCGCGAACGTGGGGCTGGCGGAGATCATCGAGCGCGTCAACGCGACCGTGCAGCTCGCAGCGCGTCAGGGTCTCTCGCAGGCGCGGATCGCGCTCGAACCCGAAGAGCTCGGCCAGGTCCGCATCCACCTCACGCAGACGCGCGACGGCCTGATCGCACGCGTCGCGGCGGACAGCCCCGAGGCCGCGCGCGCGCTGCTCTCGGGTCGCGGCGAGCTCGCACACTCGCTGCGCTCCCTTGGCAGCTCGCTGCTGAGCCTCGACATCAGCTCGTCGGGCGAACAGGGCGTCCACGGCCAGGCTCGCGGCAGCGCTGCGGGCACTCCCGAGAACAGCGGCTCCCGCCGCGCGCCCCAGGACGGGGCGACCGACACAGACCACACGCAGCCCCAGGAGGGTGCTCGGCCGGACTCGCCCAAGGGCGCGCTGGTCGACGTCCTCGCCTGAGCGAGCGAGAAAGGACAAGCCGATGACAACCACGCCAGCAACCGCGGTCCCCGGGTCCTCTCCGGCTGCATCCGCCAGCCAGGGGAGCACGAACCCCAACGGGATCCTCGGTCAGAACGACTTCCTGAAACTGATGATCGCCCAGCTCCAGGCGCAGAACCCGCTCGAACCGGGGAACACGAACGAATTCCTCAACGAGCTCGCGCAGATCACGCAGGTCGAGCAGATCACGAACCTCGCCACCTCGAACCAGCTCTCGAGCGCGGTGAACCTGATCGGGCACAACGTCACCTACACCCTCAATGGTGAAGTCAAATCGGGAGCCGTGCAGAGCGCGCAGTCGAGCGCCTCGGGCGTGACCGTGACGGTCGCGGGCGAATCCGGGATCAACCTCCAGGCGATAACCGCGGTCGAATGAGCCAGCTGACGAACCCCGCATTGATCCCGCCCGGCGCCCTCGGGGGCCCGGCGCAGGCGCCGCCCGCGACGCCGGCTCCCCGCACGCCCGAGGCGGGCGGCGGCGAGTCGTTCGCGTCGCAGCTCGACCAGGCCGGCAAGGCGCTGCAGTTCTCGAAGCACGCCCTGGCGCGCGTGCAGCGTCGCGGGATAGAGGTCGACGCGAGCACGCTGCAGCGGCTCTCTGCGGGCGTGCAGCGCGCGGCCGGCAAGGGCTCGCGCGACTCGCTTGTACTTGTTGACGGCACCGCTTTCGTGGTGTCCGTCCGCAACAACACCGTGATCACCGCGGTGGACTCCGAGCACATGAAGGACAACGTGTTCACCAACATCGACAGCGCCGTGATCGCATGAGCGGTCCGGCAACCAACAACAAGGGCCGGACCTCATCGAGGAGGCCACGAAAGGACGGGCAGTCACGATGATGGCTGGTATGTACGCCGCGATCAGCGGCCTCGACGTCAACCAGGCGATGCTCAACGACACCGCCAACAACCTCGCGAACGTCAACACGATCGGCTTCAAGGCCTCGAGCATGACGTTCGCGGACTCGCTCACCCAGATCACACGCGGTGCGTCCGCGCCGACGAAGAACACCGGCGGCTCGAACCCCGTGCAGGTGGGCCTGGGCGTGCAGGTGAACGCCACCCGCAACGAAATGTCCGAGGGTGCGTTCCAGACGAGCAACAACCCGCTCGACATCGCGATCGAGGGCCCGGGCTTCCTGCGGGTCGGCGAAGGCGAACCCGCCGCCAAAGGCCCGTTCACGAGCGGACTGCCCAAACAGGTGCAGTTCTCGCGTGCGGGCGACCTCAACACGAACACCAACGGGTTCCTGACGACCGCCTCCGGCGCATACGTGATCGGCCGCGTCGCGGTCGCCACGGTGAGCGAATCCGGGACCAGCTACGCCCCGGGCAAAGAAGACGAGTTCATCAACATCCCGCCCGGGTCCACCAACATCGTGATCGGGCAGGACGGGTCGGTCTCCTACACCGACAACAACCCCGAATCGGCGACGTTCCAGGAACGCGTCACCGCGGGCTACATCACGCTCGCGACGTTCTCCAACGAAGCCGGACTCGAACGTGTGGGCGGCTCGCTGTGGGCCTCGACCCCGAACTCCGGCAACGAACTCGTGGGCACCCCGGCGACGACCGGGTTCGGCTCCACGATCGGCGGCGTGCTCGAGCAGTCCAACGTGGACATGGCCACCGAGATGACCAACATGATCACCGCCGAGCGCGGCTACCAGGCCAACTCGCGCGTGATCACGACCGCCGACGAGATGCTCGAATCGCTGGTGTCGATGCACTAGCGCCGAAGCCAGAGCTCGACAGAAGGGAGCAGTCATAGAGGTACGACTCCGAGGAGCCCGGGGAGGGGCGGCGCGTGGCGCCGTCCCTCGCCGTGGCTAAGCTGGAACGCAGGAGAGGCAGGGGATGATCACGCTCAACCGGCTCGGTCACAACGACGAGCCCTTCAAACTGAATCCCGACATGATCGTGACGGTGGAGTCCACGCCTGACACCGTCCTGACCCTCGCCACCGGCGCGAAGGTCGTCGTCGCCGAGACACCCGACGACGTCGCGCAGGCGGTTCACGAGTACCGCGCGGACGTGCTCAGCGACGCGTTCCGCCGGCGCCGTCCCGAGCGTCGCCCGGCCGGCCCGCACGGCGGACGCGACGCGCCGCACCTCGCGGCCGTCGACGACGAGCCGAGCTGACCAGGCACGCGCCGGCGCGCGCAGGGCGCGTGCCGCGGTGAGCACCGGAAAGCGCACGTATTGGTAGGGGTTGGCGGGTTTGCGCACCCGCGATTCCCGGCCTTCAAGAGATCTCTCCGAAACGCCGATGAACGGTTCTGATGAAGGCTGCAACGGCCATCGGAATAGGGGTGGCCTTCGGGTCCCTACTCATGAGCTCGATGATGGACGGGACGAGTCCCGCCGGGTTCATCAACATCCCCGCGCTGATGATCATCATCGGCGGGACGGGCGGTGTGACGCTCGCGAGCGTCGGCATGACCTCGATGAAGCGGGTCCCGAGCCTCTACAAGCTCGTGTTCTCGGCGGAACCGCCCGACATGCGCGGCCGGCTCGACCAGATGGTCTCCCTCGCCGACAAAGCCCGCCGCGAGGGCCTGCTGGCCCTCGACGCGCTGCTCCCCGAGATCGAGGACAACTTCACCCGCCAGGCGCTGCAGCTCGTCGTCGACGGCACCGACCCCGAGATGGTGCACGCGATCCTCGAGGCGGAGGTCGACGGGATGGCGGCGCGCCACGAGGCCTCCGCGGCGCCGTTCGAGAAGGCGGGCGGGTTCGCCCCCACGATGGGGATCATCGGGACGGTGCTGGGGCTCGTGCACGTGCTCCAGAACCTCGCCGCTCCGGCGACCCTCGGCCCTTCGATCTCGGCTGCGTTCATCGCCACGCTGATGGGCGTGGGCGCTGCGAACGTGGTGTTCCTCCCGATCGCCAACCGCCTCAAGGCGATCTCCGGCGAAGAGGTCGAGCTGAGGATGATGACCGTCGAGGGGATCCTCTCGATCCAGGCCGGCGACAACCCGCGCCTGGTCTCCGAAAAGCTGATGTCCTACCTGCCGCCCGCAGAGCGCGGCGAGGAGAGCGAGAGCTCGGCGCCGTCGCTGGACGCCGAGGCGCAGGCGGCTTGAGATGGCGCGCGGGCGCGGCCGCCGCAGGAGGCATGGCGGGAGCGAGGGCGAGGAGAGCAACGAGCGCTGGCTGCTGACCTACGCCGACATGATCACGCTGCTGATGGCGCTGTTCATGGTGCTGTTCTCGATCTCCTCCGTGAACATCTCCAAGTACCAGGTGCTCCAGCACTCGCTGAAGGCGGCGTTCTCGGGGAACGTGCTCCCCGGCGGCAAATCGATCGCCCAGCAGGGCGCCACCAACAACGCCAGCCACGCGCCCTCGACCGCCGACGCCACGGCGATCGTGCCCACCACCGCGCTCGGCAGCAGGACGGAAGCCACGAGCGGGCTGCGCACGAACTCCACCACGACGGTCAAGGCGCTCGCCCAGACGCAGGCGCAGGCCAACGCGCAGGCCGAGGCGAGCGAGTTCGCGCACATCAAGAAGCAGATCGACTCCTACGCCGCCTCGCACGGCTTCAGCAAGAGCGTCTCGACCTCGATCGAACGCCGCGGCCTGGTGATCCGCGTGCTCACCGACGACCTGCTGTTCGCCTCCGGCAAGGCGACGCTGAGCGATCGCGCCACCGGCCTGCTCGGGACGCTCGGCAGCATCCTCAACATCGACCAGAGGCACGCGATCGACGTGGAAGGCAACACCGACAACGTGCCGATCCACAGCAGCGTCTTCCCGAGCAACTGGGAGCTCTCCACCGCACGCGCGAGCACCGTGGTGCGGTTCCTGATCACCCACGGCGTGGCGGCCCACAGGCTGACCGCCACCGGCAACGCAGACCAGCGACCGCTCTCGAGCGACGCGTCCCCTGGCGGCAGGGCGCGCAACCGCAGGGTGGAAATCGTCCTTCGCCGCCTCTACGGCGGAGAAGGCGAATCACCTGCAGGAAGCGAACAACACTAAGTCAAGGACGACAAAACAATGCTGAAGAACAAGAAGATCCTCGCGGTGGTGCCGCTGCTGGCATTCGCCGCGTACACCATGACCAAGCCCAAGCCGGTGAACAAGGACAGGATCAAGGGAACCGTCTACGTGATGCCGCAGACCTTCCTGCTGAACCTCGCCGACGGTCGCTACGCCAAGCTGAGCGTCGCGCTCGAGCTCGCGCCCGGGCAGAGCGACGGAGCCTCGGCCGAGGGCGGCTCGTCCTCCTCCGGCGAAGGCGCCGGCACCCTGCCCGAGGAAGCTCTGGTCCGCGAAATCGTGACCAACGCGGTCACGAACATGAACGGCGAATCGCTCGTCAGCACGGGCGGCAGGCGCTCGGTCAAGGCCCAGATCCTCAAGCAGATCAAGGATCAGACCGACGTAAAGGTGGACGCGGTGCTGTTCCCCGACCTGACCGTGCAATAGGAGAGCGCGATGAGCGAGACGATCGAGTACGAGCAGTTCGAGACCCCCGCCGGCGGCGCCGGGGCGCACGGCGACGCCGACCTGCGGCGCCTGAGCGAGATCCCGATGGAGCTGAGCGTCGAGATCGGACGCACCCAGACGACCGTAGGCGACACGCTCGACCTGCGGGTGGGCTCGCTGATCGAGCTCGACCGCGAGGCGGGCGCGCCCGCCGACCTGCTCGTCAACGGCACGGCGATCGCGCGCGGCGAGGTGGTCGTGGTCGACATGAGCTACGGCCTGCGCATCACGGAGATCCTCGACACGCAGGATGCCTCGGAGCACGCGATCAGCGACGGCGGCAGCCAGGACGGCACCGCGGCCCCCGATGCCGAGCCCGCGGGCGTGGAAGCCCCGGCCGGCACTGAGGGCTGAGCGGCCGTGGCCGCAGCGCCGAGCGATCAGCAGGACGGGCCGGCGGTGACCCCGGCGGCGGGCGAGGAACGCGCGGTCCGGGCCCTCGACTTCTCGCAGCCCACGAAGTTCACGCCTGAGGTGCGAAGGCGGATCGTCGGCGCGCTGACCACGTTCTGCGAACAGGCCAAAGGCGGGCTCGAAGCGGAGCTGCGCTGCGAGGTGGAGCTCGAGGTGGGCGCCGAGGGCCAGCACACGTGGGCGGGCGCCAAGGCCCTGCTGCCCGCCGCGTCGCTCGCCGTGGCGGTGCACGCCGGCGCGCCGGACCGCCAGCTGCTGCTGAGCGTGGAGCTGCCGATGGTCTTCCAGGCGCTCGAGTGCATGCTCGGCGGCGAGGCGACGCTCACCCCCCACGAGCGGCATCTGGGCGAGGTCGACTGGGTGCTCGCACGCGACCTCCTCGACAAGCTCGTGGCCGACCTGTCCCCCTGCTGGATGGAGCTCGGCGGCAGCGAGCTCGAGCGCGGCGACCTCGATCTCGAGGGTGACGCCGGCGTGCTCGTGGCGGGCTCGCACCCGGCGCTCTCGATCACGATCACCTCCCAGCTCGGCGGCTCGCCGTCGACGCTCACGTTGCTGATCCCCTGGGCGTGCGTGGAGCCGCTCGTGGAGCGCATGCATGGCGTGGGGGAGGCGATCGGGGCGGGCAGCGGCGAGGCCGCGCACGAGCTCGGACGCGGCGTGGCCGGCGCGCAGGTGCTGATGCGCGCGGAGGTGGGCTCCGTGCAGATGCCGATCGAGCGGATGCTCGCGATCGCGCCCGGCACGGTCGTCGAGCTCGGCGGCCGCGCCGAGGACGGCGTGCGGCTGATCGCCGAGGAGGTCTCGATCGCGCGCGGCAAGCCCGGCTGCAGCGGCACGCGCCGCGCCGTCAAGCTGCTCGACACCGACGAGGCTCCCGTCCGCTGCGAGATCTACGCGCGGCTGGGGCGGGGCGATCTCGAACGTGCGCGCGCGCACGTGGAGGGCGATACCGACGTGCACGCGGCCGACGCGCCGATCCTGCGCAACATCTTCGTACGCGTGTGGGCCGAGCTGGGCCGCACGCACATCGCGCTCGGCGAGACGCTCGACCTCGCCCAGGGCAGCGTCGTGGAGCTCGACCAGGCCGCCGATTCGCCGGTCGAGCTGTTCGCGAACGGCCTCTGCTTCGCCAACGGGAGCCTCGTGGTGACGCCCGGCGGCGCCTGGGGCATCGAGGTCGAGGCGCTCTCCTAGCGCGGGCGCCCCGCCACGCCTCAAGAGATCGGCTCTCGGGCCGATAACCCGGTCGACTCTCCCTCGGAGTCGTCCCTCGATGACCAAGCTGACCCTGCCCAATCGCGTGGCCGCGACGGTGGCCGCCGTGCTCATTGCATGCCTGTTCGCGCTGGCGTGCCCGTTGACCGCGCTCGCAGCGGCGACGGCGAAGGGCGCTGGCGAAAACACGCCGTTGAACCTCGGCTCCACGCCGAGCACCCCGCACACCAGCAGCGGGGGCGCGAGCATCGTGCGCACGATCGTGGGCCTGGCGATCGTGATCGCGGTCATCTGGGGCGTCTCCTGGATCCTCAGGCAGGTCAAGGCCGGCAAGGACCCGCAGGTGTCCAGCAACGGCCTCGCGAGCATCGCCGCGCTGCAGCTCGGCTCGGGCCGCTCGGTGCACCTCGTCCGCGCGGGCAGCGACTACGTCCTGCTCGGCAGCGCCGAGCACGGCGTCGTGCCGATCCATCGCTACAGCGCCGAGGAGGCGGAGGACGCTGGGCTGCTCACGGCGATCGACGTGGAGCCGACGCGGCGCCGTCGCGCGCTGCTCGGCCCCGGCGGCGGCCCGGGCTCCTCCTCCGGGGAGGGCCAGGACCCCATGCGGATGCCCTCGCCGAACTCGTCGCTGATCGATCGCCTGCGCGAATGGACGGTGCGGCGGTGAACGGCCTCAACTCGAGCAACGCCGTCCAGATCCTGCTCCTGATCGGCGGGCTCACGCTGGTGCCGGCGGTGCTGTTCACGGTCACAGGCTTCAGCCGCATCCTGATCGTGCTCGGCTTCATCCGCACGGCGGTGGGGACCAACAACGCGCCGCCCAACCAGGTGCTGGTGGGGATCGCCCTGTTCCTGACGATCTTCGTGATGTCGCCCACGATCAGCGCGATCAAGAAGGAAGCGATCGAACCACTCACCCATCACCACATCAGCACGACCGCCGCGATCAAGGACGCCGAGAAGCCGTTGCGCGAGTTCATGTTCCGTCAGACGCGCACCCAGGACATCTCCCTGTTCGTGAGCCTCGCGCACGCCAAGTCGCCGCGCAAGCGCTCGGAAGTCCCCACCGAGGTGCTGATCCCCGCGTTCATCGTCTCCGAGCTGAAGACGGCGTTCCAGATCGGCTTCTTGATCTTCCTCCCCTTCCTGATCATCGACCTGATCGTCTCCTCGACGCTGATGAGCATGGGGATGATCATGCTGCCGCCGACGTTCATCTCGCTCCCGTTCAAGGTGCTGCTGTTCGTGCTCGTGGACGGTTGGGACCTGGTCATCAAAGCGCTCGTGCAGAGCTTCCACTGAGAAGGGTGATCGAGTGAACCAGGACACCGTCGTCAACCTCGCCGCGCAGGCCATGAGCCTGTCGTTGAAGGTCGCGGGGCCGCTGCTGCTCGTCGGGCTCGTGATCGGGCTCGTGGTGAGCGTCTTCCAGGCGGTCACCCAGATCCAGGAGCAGAGCCTCACGCTGATCCCGAAGATCGTCGGGGTGGCGGTGGTGATCGTGCTGCTGGGCCCGTGGATGCTCGGCCAGCTCGTCTCCTACACGAGCGCTCTGTACACCGCGATCCCCACGATGGTGGGCGCGTGACCCAGATCCTGAGCGGCCTCGCCGGGAACGAGCTCGCGGGGTTCATCCTCGTGCTCGCGCGCGTGACGCCGCTGTTCATCATGGCGCCGCTGTTCTCCTCGGCGATGATCCCGGTGCGGGTTCGCGGGATCGTGGCGGTGGCGATCGCGATCGGGCTGACGCCGGTGGCGCTGCACGGTCAGCACATCCCCAGCGAAGCGGTCGCGCTCGGCGCGCTGATCATCGAGGGGCTGCTCGTGGGCCTGGCGTTCGCGTTCGCGCTGTCGCTGCTGATGGCCGCGCTCGAATCCGCGGGGTCGCTGATCGACGTGACCTCGGGGTTCTCCTACGGATCGCTGATCAACCCGCTCACCGGCGAGAACAGCGCCGTGATCTCGCGCTTCTACTCGCTGTTCGGCACGCTCGTCTTCCTCGTCATCGGCGGCGACGCGTGGACCCTGCGCGGCCTCGGGCGCACCTTCGAGCTCGTGCCGCTCACCGCGGGACCGCAGCTGGGCTCGCTCGTCGGGGGCGCCGAGAACATCTTCTCGACCGTGTTCACGGCAGCGATCGAGATCGCAGCACCCGTGCTGATCGCGCTGCTGATCACCGACGTGGCGTTCGGCGTCGTCTCGCGGGTCGTGCCGCAGCTGAACGTGTTCGCGGTCGGCTTCCCCACGAAGGTGGCGGTGGCGCTGCTCGTCACTGCGGCCTCGCTGCCGTTCATCTCCAACTGGATCTCCGGCCAGCTGTCGACGAGCGTCGGCGCGGCGCTCGGGGCGCTCCACGTCGCATAGGCACTCGGATGGCACGCGACGACCGCACAGAGAAGGCAACACCCAAACACCGCAAGCTCGCGCGCGAGAAAGGGCAGGTGGCGCGCAGCCCCGACCTGTCCGGCTCGCTGGTGCTCGTCGCGGGGATCGTGGTCGTCGGGATCACCGGCCCCGCCACGATGCAGGCGGGCGGCCGGACGTTCCGTGCGATCCTCGCCGACATCGCCCACCCCGCGGCCGCCACGACCGGCGCGTCGCTGGGCGGCCTGATGCACTCCGCGCTGGCGACGATCGCCCTCGCGGTGGGGCCCGTGGCGGCTGCCTGCGTCGGCGCGGGGCTCGTCTCCGGGACCGCCCAGGTGGGCTTCCGCCCGACGTCGCTGCGCGTCGACTTCCGCCGCATCAACCCCGTCAGCGGCGCGCGCAACGTGTTCGGGCCGAACCTCGTCTTCGAAGCGCTGAAGGCGCTGGCGAAGGTGGCGGTCGTGGGCCTGGTCGCCGCCTTCACGCTGCTGCCCGGGCTCAAGGGCCTCGCCTCGATCGTCGGCATCTCCCCTGCGTCGTTCGGCGCGATGGGCGGCAGCAAAGCGCTCGGGATCGCCGAGCGTGCCGGCCTCGCGTACGTGCTGATCGGGCTGATCGACTACGGCTGGAGGCGCTGGCGCCACGAGAAGGACCTGCGCATGACCAAGCAGGAGGTGCGCGACGAGCTGCGCCAGTACGGGATCTCCGCGGAGGTCAAGGCCGCGCAGCGGCGCCGGCAGATGCAGGCCGCCCGCGCCCGCATGATGGCCGCGGTGCCCGATGCGGACGTGGTGGTCACCAACCCGACCCACTACGCCGTGGCGCTGCGCTACGACGGCACCCGCACCGCACCCGAGGTCGTCGCCAAGGGCAAAGAGCTGATCGCCGCGCAGATCAGGCGCATCGCCGAGGAGAACGACGTGCCGGTCGTCAGCGATCCGCCGCTGGCGCGGGCGCTGCACGCGTCCGTGGAGGTGGGGCAGATGATCCCGCAGGAGCTCTACGCCGCAGTCGCGCGCGTGCTGGCGTTCGTCTACCGCGTCGCCGGTCGCAGGAGGGCGGCATCGTGAACGGCACCACCGGGGTGCGCAGGCTGCTGCGCCACACGGACATGCTCGCCGCGGTCGCGGTGGTGATGGTCGTGACGATGCTCGTGGTGCCGCTGCCCGCGCCCGTGCTCGACCTGCTCATCACGGTGAACATCTCCGCTGCGCTGACGATCGTGGCGGCGACGATGTACCTCGGGCGCCCGCTCGACTTCGCCTCGTTCCCGAGCCTGCTGCTCCTCACGACGATGTTCCGGCTCGCGATCAACGTCTCGGTCACGCGCCTGATCCTCACCACCGGCGACGCCGGCAGCGTGGTGAAGGCGTTCGGGGCCTTCGTCGTGAGCGGCAACGTGGTGGTCGGCCTCGTGATCTTCCTGATCCTCGTGGTGATCCAGTTCGTCGTGGTCACCAACGGCGCCGGGCGCGTCGCAGAGGTGGGCGCCCGCTTCACGCTCGACGCGATGCCGGGCAAGCAGATGGCGATCGACGCCGACCTGAACGCGGGCCTCATCACCGACGACCAGGCGCGCGACCGCCGCTCGGAGATCGCCCGCGAGGCGGACTTCTACGGCGCGATGGACGGCGCGTCGAAGTTCGTCAAAGGCGATGCGATGGCGGCTGTCGTGATCACCGCGATCAACCTCATCGGCGGGATCGTCGTGGGCATGCTCCAGCACCACCTCGGCTTCAGCGAAGCCACCCAGCAGTTCTCGCTGCTGACGGTCGGGGACGGTCTCGCCGCGCAGATCCCCGCGCTGCTGATCTCGGTCGCCACGGGCATCATCGTCACCCGCGCCGCGTCCGACCGCGACCTCGGCAGCGACATCGCATCGCAGATCCTGCGCCAGCGCAAGGCGCCGCTCGTGGCGGCCGGTGCGATCGGCGCGTTCGCGCTGATCCCCGGCCTGCCGAAGCTCCCGTTCCTGTTCATCGCCGCGATCTTCGGCGCGGTCGGCTGGGCGGCGCGCAACGGGCTGCCCGACGCGCGGGAGGAGGACGCCGCGAAGAAGCCCGCGCTGCCGGCCGGCGGCGAGGAGCCCATCTCCGAGGTCGGCATCGACGCGCTGGAGCTCTCGATCGGCTTCGGGCTGGTGCCGCTCGTCGACGGCAACTCCGGCGGGGCGCTGCTGCGGCGCGTGAGCATGATCCGCCGCCAGATCGCCGCTGACCTCGGGCTCGTGATCCCGCCCGTGCGGATCCACGACGAGCTCGGCATGGAGTCGCACGAGTACGTCGTCAAGGTGCGCGGCTCGGAGGTCGCGCGCGGGCGGATCATGCCCGGGCACCTGCTCGCGATGGACCCCGGCGACGCAGCGGGCACGCTCCAGGGCATCCGCACACGCGAGCCGGCGTTCGGCCTCGACGCCGTCTGGGTCCACGAGTCCGTGCGCGCCGAGGCCGAATCGCTCGGCTACACGGTCGTGGACGTGGAGTCGGTGATCGTCACCCACCTCACCGAGGTGATCCGCCAGCACGCGGCCGAGCTGCTCACGCGCCAGGACGTGCGCGCGCTCCTGGACAACCTCAAGCAGACCAACGCGGCGGTCGTCGAGGAGGTCGTGCCCGAGGCCCTGTCGCTCGGCGAGATCCAGCGGGTGCTGCAGTCGCTGCTCGGCGAAGGCGTGCCGATCCGCGACCTCGGCACGATCATCGAGGCGATCGGCGACAAGGCTCGTACAACGCGTGACACCGGTCTGCTTTCCGAGTACGCTCGCCAGGCGCTGGGCAGGGCGATCACCGCTCCCCACCTCGACGAGCAGCTCCGACTGCAGGCGATAACGCTCGACCCGGCGATCGAGCAGGAGGTATCCACGTCGATCACCCAGACCACCGACGGTGAGTACCTCGCGATGGAGCCCCCGCGGGCCCAGGCGATCGTCAACGCCCTGAAAGCGCAGGTCGAGCACGCCGCGGCGGGCCGCGCCGGGCGCACGCCGGTGCTGCTCTGCTCGGCCCGGATCCGCCGGCACCTCCGACGGCTGATCGCGCAGGCCCAGCCGCATCTGGCGGTCTGCTCCTACAACGAGATCGCCCCCGGCGTGAGCGTTGAAACGGTCGGAGTGATCCACGCATGAGCGCTCCCCGCGATCCGTTCGAGGCGTTCGAGCGCGAGGCGCGCGCGAGGCTCGGCGCCGCGCCCGGGCGAGACGGGTCACAGGTCCGCACCTACCGCGGGCGCACCGTCGAGGAGCTGATCCCGCAGATCGAACGCGACTTCGGCGCGGACGCCCTGATCGTGCGCAGGCGCGAAGGCCTCCGCGGCGGCGTGCTGGGCTTCTTCCAGCACGCGTTCGTGGAGATCGAGGCGATGCCCGGCACGCCTCGTCTGGACCTCTACGACGACCCCGAGGACGCCGCGCCGCGGTCGCCTGTCGTGCGCGAGGAGCCCGCGCCCGCAGCTGCGCCCTCGGTCCCGCCGCTCGCGACCTCCGGAGCGGGCGCGACGTACCCCCCGGCGATGCACGCCTACGGCGCCGCCTCCGCGGGGCCGCCACAGCTCGCGCCGCCCCTGACCCCGAACTACGACCCCCACCAGCCACCTGCGAGCGCAGCCCCGGCGCCTTCCGATCCGGCCGTGGCGACGCTCCCTGCCGCGCCACCCGCGCCGCCCGGCCCGTGGGGGGACCCCGCCCCGCTCGACGCGCCGGCCGCGCTCCCGGGCCAGCAGATCTCGGGTGCGGGCCTGCCCACGCAGGACGCACGCCGTGCCGCGTACGCTACCGGCGCCCCGCCGCCCGCGGTGCCGCAGCGCCGAGACGACTTCGGCTCCTACGTGACCCCCGAGCTCGCCGCGCTCGCCCGTGCCGAGCACGCCCGGGTGCCGCGCCCGGAGCCGGCGAGGCCGCCGGCGCCTGGCGCAGCGCCGAGCGTCGACTTCCAGGAGCTGCTCGGCCCCGAGTCCGAGCGCCCCACCGGCCGCAGCGAGCCGCTCGCCCCGCCGTTGCGTGCGTCGTTGGAGCGACGCACCGTCGTCGCGGGCTCGCACGGCAGAGCCCGGGCGGGCGTGCTCCGCAGCCTGCGCCGCTACGGGATCAGCGAGGAGTTCGCGCTGGAGCTGATCGCCGCAGCGAGCGCCCACACCCTGCCGCTCTCACCGCGCGCGGGGCTCGCCCAGGCGGTGCGCAGCACGCTCGTGCAGCGCATCCCGGTGGTCGCTCCGATGCCCGCCAAGGGCGCGGCGGTTCTCGTGCTCGGCCCCGGCGGGGCGGGCAAGACGACCGTCTGCGCGACGCTGCTCGACGCATACCGCGCCGGCAGCACGCTGCGCGCGAGCTACGCCACGCTGATCCGGCCCGCGGACGCCGAGGAGCTCTCGATCCTGCTCGCACCGCAGATCCTCGAGCCCGCCCGCGCGGGCGCGGTGCGCTCGCAGCGCGCCCTGCACAAGGCGCGCACCGACGGGCTCGCGATCCTCGACACCCCGTCCCTGTCGCCCACCGACCGCACGGGCATCCGGGCGCTCGCGACGCTGGTCGCCGAGGTCCAGCCCGAGCGCGTGATCGTCGCCCTGCCCGCGACGCTGGGCGCCGCGCCCGCGCACCAGCTGCTCGAGGCGCTGGCGCCTCTCGCAGCCAACTCGCTGGCGGTCACGCACGCCGAGGAGACCGACCAGATCGGCGTTGCGGTGGAGGCGGCGTGCCGGCACGGGATCGCGCCCGAGTACCTGCTCGATCGCGCTCCCTCCAGCGGCTGGCGGCTGCAGCGCGCCGACCCGGCCGAGCTCGCCGCGAGGATCCTCCCGTGAAGCTCGGCAGGGGAAAGCCGCGCAGCACAGCCCCGCTCGCGCTCCCGGAGCGCTCTACGAACGTGACCGTGCGTACCCCCGAGGGAGGGAGCATCCCCGCGGTGGTGATCGAGCAGTCTCCCGACGAGGTGCTGGTGGCCATCACGGTGCCCACCAAGCCGCTCACGGAGCGCCAGCTCGAAGGGCTCGTGCTCGAATACCACAACGATCGCGGCCGGGTGCGGCTGCAGGGCACGTTCTCGGTCGACCCCACCGACACGGATGTGATGTGCATGGCCGAACCCCGCTCGGTCGAGGTGCTGCAGGAGCGAAGCTACGTCCGCATCCAGGCGGCGCGGCCCGTGGTCGTGTACGGGACCCCCGCGAGCGGCGACGTGCAGAGCTTCACGGTGGACCTCTCCGGCGGCGGCTTCCTGCTCGCGGGCGGCGACCGCCTGCCGATCGGCCAGGAGGTGCGTTTCCGGCTGTCGATCACCTCTGACGCCCTGCCCGTCACGGGCACCGGCCGCGTGGTGCGCGTCGACAGCCTCGGAAGGCGCGGCGTGGAGTTCGAGTCGATCAGCGACCTCGATCGCAGGCGGCTCGTGCGATTCATCTTCGAGTGCCAGCGTGCCGAAAGGAAACGTGGACTCTAGGTCCGAGGACATCCATGGCGTCTGACGAGACAACCGAGATGGCGGCGGTGGAGCCGCCCAAGGAGAAGAAGCAGAAGCGCGCCAAGAAGGACAAGGGCGCCGGCGCCGCTGCGAGCGTCGAGAACGGTGGGCCGAACGTGGCCGCCCACCCGCGAGCGGCGCGGTCGATCGCGCGCGCGAAGGGATGGGGCGGGCGGGTCGGCTTCTTCGTGGCGGGCTACCTGTCGCTGCCCACCGGCACGCTGGCCACAGCGGGCCTGCGGGCGCTGATCGCGGGCGTGGTCTGCTACGTCGCGTGCTGGGCCGCCGCGGTGTTCGTGTGGCGCAGGCTGGTGATCCTCGAGATCAAGGGCCGCGAGCAGCAGCTGCTCGCGGAGCTCCTCGCCCGGCACGCGCCCCGCGCGGCGGGCGCAGCGACGGCCCGGTCTGGAGCGCAGGATGCGCCGTGAGGGCTCCACGTCTGCATCGACGTGCCTTGGACGCGCAGCGTGAGCAGCAGCGCGAGCTGAGCCATCACGAGCTCGCGGTCGAGCGCGCTCCGCGACCGATCTGGCTGCCCGCCGCGCACGAGCCGGTGACGCTCACGCTCGGCAACGGCGAGAAGCTCCCCGCGCGCGTCACCGAGCGCGACGCGGACTCGCTGAGCGCCGCCGTGATCGTGCCCACGAACCCCAGCGACAAGGCGCTGCGCGTGATCGTGCTCGAACACGCCAACCCGGGAGGGCTGGTGCGCCTGCTGGGCCGCACGACGGTCACACGCACCGAGGACGGCCTGCTCGTGCGCATCGACGAGCCGCAGCTGATCGAGGTGGTCCAGGAGCGCGCACACGTGCGCGTGAACGTGCGCTGCGCGATCACGCTGACCGCCACCGAGAGCGGCGAGGTCACGCAGACCTACACCGCCGACCTCAGCGCGGGAGGAGCTTTGCTCGCGGACGCGAACGTCGCTTCCGTGGGTGATCAGCTGACGTTCGAGCTCGCGATCACAGCCGGGCAGTCACCCGTCAGGGGGACCGCCGAGGTCGCCCGGATCGACGGCCAGGGCCGCGCGGGGCTGTACTTCGTCGACCTCCCCAGCTTCGAGCGCTGGCGCCTGATCCGCTTCACCCTCGAGTGCCAGGAAGGCGAACACGAACGCCACGCCGAAGGGGGGCGCTGAGATGCTCTCCTCGCACGAGCACTAGGAGCACGCCAATGGACCCGATCGGACCGATCCTCCCGTCCAGATCCACGCGCCCCGGCGAAAGCCCCGAGCGGGTGGAGCGGCTGGAGCGGATCACACGCGAGCGCGACCGGCCCGCCGCCGACCGCCGCGGCGCCCGGCGCCGCGAGCCGCCGCCGCCGGGCCCCACCGTGCCGCCCGAGGACGACGACGGGCAGCCGCGCATCGACGTGCGCGTCTGAGTCCCTCGCCGTCCCCCGCTTCGCGCGCCGCCGGCCAGAGCCCCCGCAGTCACGGCTCAAGTTTCCCTGCGCGCGGCCGATATTCGCACTGGGTCGACATGGAGTCGGCTCGGGACCACCTCAACCACGTCATCAAGGAGATGAACGCATGTCCCTCACCGTGAACACGAACATCGAGGCGATGGATGCAGCCCGGAACCTCAACACGACGGAGTCCGCGCTGGCAACCCAGATGCAGCGCCTGTCGTCCGGTCTTCGCATCAACTCCGCCGCCGACGACGTCGCCGGCTACGCCATCGCTCAGCGCCTCCAGGCCCAGGTCAACGGCCTGAACCAGGCGACGCTGAACACGCAGGACGCTGTCGCCCTCGCGCAGACGGGCCTCGGCTCGCTGAACGACGTCGAGAACATGCTGCAGCGCATCCGCGAGCTCGCAGTCGAGTACGCGAACGGCACGACCTCCGAATCGGACAAGGAAGCGATCGAAAACGAGGTCACGCAGCTCAAAGAAGAGATCACGCGCGTGGGTGAAACCACGAAGTTCAACGGCGTGGAACTCCTGAAAGGCGGCGAAGAAATCGTCTTCCAGGTCGGTGCCAACGAAGAAGAAACGATCGGCGTCAAAACCGTCGAACTCGAAACCGCCGTCGAAGCAGTCGAAGTGAAGGAAATCAAAACGGTCGAAGAAGCGATCGAAAAAGTCGCGACCGCCGCTGGTGAATACGGCGCGGTGCAGGACCGTATTGAATTCGCTCGCGCGAACCTGGAAGTGTACAGCCAGAACCTGTCCTCGGCGACGAGCGGAATCGTCGACGTGAACATGGCCACCGAAATGACCGCGTTCACGAAGGACCAGGTGCTTCAGCAGGCTGGCGTCGCGATTCTCGCGCAGGCCAACCAGCTGCCGGACGCTGTCCTTCACCTGATCGAATAAGCCACATCTTCCTCAGCGGTGACGTCCTCGTGGCGTCACCGCTGCAGTGAAGCCGGCCCGGCCGTCGGCCGACCTCCGGTCGGTGACTTCGACAGGGCTGGTCTACAACGCTTCGGGCGGTCGGCTAGACCGGCGGAAGCCATATACCGCCGATTCATCGAGGGAACGGTGGTTGGACGGGCGGCGACGGCCGCCCGTCCTTTTTTTAACCGTCCACGCACCGCTCAACCCCACGCGCCGCCGGCCGATTACCGTGTGGATGTCGATCCAGGCGGTGACGGCGCGCGTCCAGGAACTGCGCCAGCAGCTCACGGACCCCGCGGAGCTGGTCAACGGACCCCAGCCCCGAGCGGGCGCCAGCGCCTCGCCGGCGGGCGGCGCGCAGTTCGCCAGCGCGCTCGCGCAGGCGAGCGGCTCATACCCCGCCACGGCGGCGAACGCAGCGCTCGGCGCGAGCTACGGCTCCCCGCAGCTCGCCGCGCTGGGCTCCTCCTACGCGAGCCCGCCGGGCGGCCTTGCGGGACTCTCGGGCGCGGCGCCGGGCGGCGCCGGCTCGCGCATCGTGGCAGCGGCGGAAAGCCAGATCGGGCAGGCCGAGCAGCCGCCCGGGTCAAACGAATCGCCGGCGATCGCCGAATACCGCAGCGCGACGGCGGGCGCGGTGCCCGGCGCGCCGTGGTGCGCGTACTTCGCCTCCTGGGCCGCGCGCGCGGCGGGGGAGCCGATCGGATCCGGCGGCCAGGGCCTCGGCTCGGTGAGCGAGATCTGGTCGTGGGCGCAGAGCACCGGGCGCGCGCTCCCCAACGGCCCGGGCGTGGTCCCCAAGCCCGGTGACCTGATCGTCTTCGGCGGCGAGCACGTGGGGATCGTTCGCGGCGTGCTGCCGGGCGGGGAGATCTCCACGATCGAGGGCAACTACGAGAACAAGGTCTCAACGAACACGCGCAGCGCGAGCGAAGCGACCGGCTACGTGAGCATGTAGCGGCCGCGTTGCGCGGTCGCGCGCACGACCCGACAGGCCGCACGCGCACACGCTCGCGGCTACGATCTTTCCCCTTGTATCCCGGCGAGGACACCGACGCTCCTGGCCAGCCTCCGGAGCGCCGCGCGGGGGAGGTCCCCGAGCGCCCCACGCTGGACGGCCTCGAGGCGAAGTGGGGTGCTGCCTGGGAGCGCGAGCGCACGTACGCGTTCGACCGCACCGCGCCCCGCGAGCGCGTGTTCTCGATCGACACGCCGCCCCCCACGGTGAGCGGCTCGCTGCACGTGGGCCACGTGTTCTCCTACACCCACACGGACACGATCGCGCGCTACCGGCGGATGCGCGGGATGGACGTCTTCTACCCGATGGGCTGGGACGACAACGGCCTGCCGACCGAGCGCCGCGTGCAGAACTACTACGGCGTGCGCTGCGACCCGCAGGTCCCGTTCGACCCGGGGTTCGCCGCGCCGACCGAGCCGCCCGAGGAGCCGCTGTCGATCTCCCGGCAGAACTTCGTGGCGCTGTGCCTGACGCTCACCGAGAGCGACGAGCAGGCGTTCGAAGACCTGTGGCGCACGCTCGGGCTGTCGGTGGACTGGGGGATGACCTACACCACGATCGGGCCGGAGTCCCAGCGCATCTCGCAGAGCTCGTTCCTGGGCCTGCTGCGGCGCGGGGTGGCCTATCAGCTCGAGGCGCCCACGCTGTGGGACGTCGACTTCCAGACCGCCGTGGCGCAGGCCGAGCTCGAGGACCGCGAGCGGCCGGGCGCGATGCACCGCGTGCGCTTCGGCCGCGAGGACGGCGGCGAGGCGCTGATCGACACCACGCGGCCGGAGCTGATCGGCGCGTGCGTGGCGTTGCTCGCGCATCCCGAGGACGAGCGGCACGCGGCGCTGGTGGGCGGCGAGGCGATCACGCCGCTGTTCGGCACGCGCGTGCCGGTGCTGACCCACCCGCTCGTGCAGTCGGACAAGGGCACGGGCCTGGTGATGGTGTGCACCTTCGGCGACCTCACCGACGTGGTCTGGTGGCGCGAGCTCGGCTTGCCCGTGCGGCCGCTGCTGGGCGCGGACGGACGCCTCGTGCCGGTGCCATGGGGCGAGCCGGGGTGGGAGTCGCGCAACCCCGACGCCGCCCGCGCCGCCTACTCGGAGCTCGAGGGGCGGACGGTGAACCAGGCGCGGCGGCGGATCGTCGAGCTGCTCGCCGCCAGCGGCGAGCTCGTGGGCGAGCCGCAGCCGATCCAGCACGCGGTGAAGTTCTTCGAGAAGGGCGACCGGCCGGTCGAGATCGTCACGAGCCGGCAGTGGTTCATCCGCACCGTGGAGCATCAGGACGCGCTGATCGCCCGCGGCCGCGAGCTGCGCTGGGACCCGCCCTACATGCGCGCGCGATTCGAGGACTGGGTCCACGGCCTCACCGGCGACTGGTGCATCTCCCGCCAGCGCTTCTTCGGCGTGCCGTTCCCGGTCTGGTACCCGCTCGACGAGCAGGGTCAGATCCGTCACGAGGACCCGATCCTGGCCGAGGAGGCGCAGCTGCCCGTCGATCCCTCCAGCGACGTGCCGCCGGGCTACGAGCCGGACCAGCGGGGCACACCGGGCGGGTTCGTGGCCGACCCCGACGTGATGGACACCTGGGCGACCTCGTCCCTGACCCCGCAGATCGTCGCGCGCGCACCGTCAGCGGCATCCGCGAACCGCAAGGACCATGGAGCGGCGAGGGCAGGCGGGCAGGCGGTCGACGACGGCGACCTGTTCGAGCGCGTGTTCCCGATGGACATGCGCCCGCAGGCGCACGACATCATCAGGACCTGGCTGTTCACGACGGTGCTGCGGTCGCACCTGGACTACGACGTCCTGCCCTGGCGCGAGGCGGCGATCTCGGGATGGGTGCTCGATCCGGACCGCAAGAAGATGTCCAAGAGCAAGGGCAACGTCGTCACCCCGATCGCGCTGCTGGAAGAGCACGGCGCCGACGCGGTGCGCTACTGGGCCGCGAAGGGGCGCCCCGGTGCCGACACCGCGTTCGACGCCAAGCAGATGAAGACCGGCCGGCGCCTGGCGGTGAAGCTGCTCAACGCATCGAAGTTCGCGATCGCGGACCTGCCGCCCGACGCCGCGGCTGCGAGCCATCCCCTGGACCGCGCGATGCTCGAGCGCCTCGCGGGCGTCGTCACGGAGGCGACCGCGTGCTTCGAGGACTACGACTACGCGCGCGCGTTGCAGCGCAGCGAGGACTTCTTCTGGTGGTACTGCGACTACTACCTCGAGCTCGTCAAGGGGCGCCGCTACGCCGCCGACCCCGACATCTCCGCCTCGGTGGGCCACGCGCTGCGCCGCTCGCTGTCGGTGCTGCAGCGCCTGTTCGCGCCGTTCCTGCCGTTCGTGTGCGAGGAGGTGTGGTCGTGGTGGCAGGAGGGATCCGTGCACCGCGCGCCCTGGCCGCAGGAGGCGGAGCTCGGGGGCGCGGACGGGGCCCGGGAGGCGGCGGTCAACGGCAGCGGCACCCCCGCGCAGCGCGACCTCGCACTCGACGTGGTGGGCGACGTCCTGCGTGAAGTGCGCAAGGCGAAGTCCAACGCCAAGCAGCCGATGCGCGCGCCCGTGGAGCGCGTCCTCGTGCGCGACACCCAGGAGCGCCTGGACGCGCTCGCGCTCGGCGCGGACGACCTGCGCCAGGCGGGCTCGATCGAGATCGTCCACACCGAGCCGGGCGATGAGTTCGGCGTCGAGGTGCAGCTCGCCGACGGAAACCCGGCGGCCTAGGGCACGGGACGCCGCGTCCGCGGCGGCGGGATGGCTGCGCGCGAAGCTGGATAGGGTGCGCGCGATGGAGCGCACCCTGATCGAGTCGCTGGCCCAGCACGCGGGAGAGCGCGTTCGCGTCCGGGGCTGGGTGAACGCGGTGCGCGACCAGAAGCGAGTGCAGTTCGTGATCGTGCGCGACGAAACGGGAATGGCGCAGGTGGCGCTGCCGAAGCCCGAGGAGCCCGGCGAGCTCAACGAAGCGGTGTCTGCGCTCACGGTCGAGTCCGCGGTGACGATCGTCGGCGAGGTGGCGCTCGACGAGCGCGTGAAGCTCGGGGGCCTGGAGCTGCGCCTGGAGGAGCTCTCCGTCGACTCGCCCGCCGAGCCGGAGGTGCCGATCGCGCCGGACTCCGCCCTCGACAAGCGCATCGACTGGCGCTACCTCGACCTCCGCCGCCCCGATCGGCGCCTGATCTTCGAGGTGCAGACGACCGTCGAGCGCGCGATGCGCGAGCACTGGGCCTCTCTCGGCTTCCTGGAGCTGCACTCGCCCAAGCTGATGGGGTCGGCGAGCGAGTCCGGCGCGGAGCTGTTCCACGTGGACTACTTCGATACCGACGCGTACCTCGCCCAGTCGCCGCAGTTCTACAAGCAGATGGCGATGTCGGGCGGCTTCGGGCGCGTGTTCGAGATCGGCCCGGTGTTCCGCGCCAACCCGTCGTTCACCTCGCGCCACGACACCGAGTTCACGAGCGTCGACGTCGAGATCTCGTGGATCGACTCCCACGAGGACGTGATGGCGTTCGAGGAGGCGTGGGTCGCCCATGTGCTCGCCGTGGTCGCCGAGGAGCACGGGGCGGAGATCGAATCGGTGCTGGGGGGCGAGGTGATCGTCCCGACGCTCCCGTTCCCGCGGATCCCGCTCGAGGAGGCGAAGGCGCTCGCGGCCGAGCAGGGGGTGGAGGTGCCGGGCGTGGGCCACGACCTCGACCCGCCGAGCGAGCGCGCCCTCTCGGCGGCGGTGCGCGAGCGCCACGGCCACGAGTTCGTGTTCGTCACCGACTACCCGACGACCGTGCGCCCCTTCTACCACATGCGCCACGAGCACGATCAGACGCTCACGAAGAGCTTCGACCTGCTCTGGCGGGGCCTCGAGATCACCACCGGCGCGCAGCGCGAGCACCGCTACGAGCCCCTGCTCGCCCAGGCGCGCGAGAAGGCTGTGGACGTGGACTCGATCCAGTACTACCTCGACTTCTTCCGCTACGGCGCTCCGCCGCACGGAGGCTTCGGGTTCGGGCTCACGCGCCTGATGATGATGCTCTGCAACCAGGACAACGTGCGCGAGGTGACGTTCCTGTACCGCGGCCCGCACCGCCTGACGCCGTAGGCGCCCGCGGCAGCCGCCCCGGAGCAGCGCGATGGCGAAGGTGCTCGTAACCGTCCCGATGTTCGAGGGCTGCCTGGATGCGCTCGCCGCGCACGAGCTCGTCGCGGGCGAGCCCGGCAGCGAGCCGCTCGCCGAAGGGCTGCTGTGCGGGCCGATGCAGACGGTGTCCGCGGAGGCGATCGACTCGATGGCCTCCCTGCGGGCGGTGGCGATCGCGGGCGCCGGCGCCGACGCGGTCGACCGCGACGCGCTGCAGGCGCGCAACATCCCGCTCCTCACCGCCGGTGAGGCGCTCGTCGAGACGACCGCCGACCTCGCGTTCGGGCTGATCATCTCCGCCTGCCGCCTCACGCCCGAAGCCGAGCGCCGGCTGCGCGCGGGCCGCTGGCAGGGCTGGCGCTTCGACGACGTGCGCGGGCGCGACGTCCACGGGGCGGCGCTCGGGCTCGTCGGCTACGGCGCGATCGCGCAGGCCGTCGAGCGGCGTGCCGCCGGGTTCTCGATGCCCGTGCGCCACCACTCGCGCAACCCCACCGGTGCGCCCGGATACACGGCCGACCTCGACGAGCTGATCGCCTGGTGTGACGTGCTCAGCGTGCACGTGCCGCTGACGGCCGAGACGCGGGGACTGATCGACGCCCGCCGGATCGGCCTGCTGGAACCGGGTGCCGTGATCGTCAACACCGCGCGCGGCGCGGTCGTGGACGAGGACGCGCTCGGCGCAGCGCTCGAGTCCGGGCGCGTGCTCGCGGCGGGTCTCGACGTCTACTCCCAAGAGCCCGCCGTTCCCACACGGCTGCTCGCCGCGCCGCGCGCCGTGCTGCTTCCGCACCTCGGCAGCGCCACGCTCGCCACGCGCAGCGCGATGCTGCGCTCCGCCGCGGAGAAGCTCGCGGGCGCGCTGTAGGCCACCTGTCGTGTCCTGTCCGCAACCCCCTCTACCTTCCAAAATCATGCTGCTCAACGAGCTCAGCGACGGGATGGAGGTCGACCAGGTGCTGGTCGTGCGCGGGTGCGAACGGCGCGCGCGCCGCGACGGCGGGCAGTACCTGCGCCTGCAGCTCGGCGACCGCACCGGCATGGTCGTGTGCATGGTGTGGGACGACCTCGAGGAGGCCGGCGAGCTGGCTCGCGCGGGGGAGCCGGTGCGGGTGCTGGGGCGTTACACGGTGCACCCCCGCTTCGGACCTCAGATCAACCTCCGCGCGCTTCAGGAGGCCGAGCCGGGAAGCTTCTCCGAGGAGGACCTGCGGGCCGGCCCCCCGCGCCCCGTGGCGCAGCTGGAGGCGGAGATCCGTGAGCTGATCGCGACGGTGCAGGAGCCGCACCTGCGCGCACTGCTCGGGAGTGTGTTCGGTGAGCGCTCCGCGCTGTGGGCGCGCTACCGCCTGGCGCCCGCGGCCAAGCACTACCACCAGGCCTACCGCCACGGGCTGCTCGAGCACTCGCTCGGAGTAGCGCAGGCGGTCAGCGCGATCAGCGCCACCTTCGGCGGGGTGAACCGCGACGTCGCCGTCACGGGCGCGCTGCTGCACGACATCGGCAAGCTCGACGCCTATGCCGAACAGGGCGACAGCATCGACCTCACCGACGCGGGGCGACTGCAGGGCGAGATCGCGCTCGGCTACTACCGGATCCGGCGCATGATCGAGGACGTCGACTCGTTCCCCGCCGGCCTCGCGCAGGAGGTGTGCCACATCATCCTCTCCCATCACGGAGCGCTCGAGCACGGCAGCCCCGTCGTCCCGTGCACGCGCGAGGCGACGCTCGTCCACATGATCGACAACCTCGGCGGCCGGCTGGGCAGCTTCGACCGGCTCGAGAAGGAGCTCGCGCCCGGGGCCCAGTGGTCCGGCTTCGATCGCGCGATCGGCGGGGGCGCGTTCTTCCCCGGGCTCGCGGCGCCGGGACAGCCGGGCGAGCACGCGCAGCCGCCGTCGCAGCCGCCCTCAGAGCGCGAGGCCGCCTGAAACGCCGCAAATAGCGGGGCCGAGACGCCCGCGCGCTGCACCGGTCTCCCCGGCGGCTTCTATCTTTGGAGGCCGATGGCGAAGGACACCGAGAAGCTGATCCGCCAGCTGTCGCTGATCTCCTACCTGATGGCGGAGCGGCGGCCCGTCACCGCGACCGAGATCCGCCGCGACGTGGAGGGATACAGCGGGATGAACGAGGACGCGTTCGCGCGTCGCTTCTACGCGGACCGCTCCGAGCTCGAATCGCTGCGCATCCAGCTCACCGTGGAGCGCCCCGCCGACGGCGCCGCCGAGCAGGAGAACTACTCGCTGCGTCCCGAGAACTTCCATCTCCCGCCGATCGCGTTCACCAACAAGGAGCTCGCCGCGCTCCAGACCGCGCTCGCGCTGCTCGACGGCGAATTCGCCTACGCCGAGCCGCTGCGCCTCGCGTTGCAGCAGATCACCTGGGGGCGGCCGAGCCCGCTGCGTGCCCCCGAGTCGCGCTCGGTGGCGCTGGGCATCACCGCCTCGGCCGGTGGGCACGACCTCTCGGCGCGCCTGGCGAAGGTCGAGACGGCGATCTTCCGCAACAAGACGATCGTGTTCGACTACTACACGATGGAGCGCGACGAGGTCAGCTCGCGCAAGGTCGATCCCTACCACCTCCTGTTCCAGGGCGGCCAGTTCTACCTGCTCGGCTACGCGCACGAGCGCGAAGCGATCAGGGTGTTCCGCCTCTCCCGGATCCGCGGCAAGGTCTCCTACGCGACCAAGGCGGAGCACGACTTCCACCGGCCCGCGGACTTCGACCCCCGCGCCTACGCCAACCGCGCCGACTGGCAGCTGGGCGAGGAGCGCGGCGTCGCGGAGGTGCTCGTCTCCGAGCGGATCGCGTGGCAGGTCGAGCGCCACTTCGGCCGCTACGGCGAGATCCTCTGCACCGACGGCGAGCCGCCCGCCGAGGACGGCTGCGAGGACGGCGCGCGCCTGTTCCGAACGCCGTACTCGAGCTCGCGCAGCATCATCTCGTGGGTGCTCGGCCTCGGCGCCAACGCGCGCCTCTCGGGTCCCCCGCAGCTGCTCGAGGAGTTCGAACAGCGGGTGTCGCTGCTGTCCGAGCGCCATGGCGAGGCGCCCCCCGCCGAGCCGAGCGGCAGGCGCAGGCGCGCGGGCCCGGCGTCCGCGCAGGCGGCAGCCGAGGCGCGGCCGCGCTCGCGCCGCAGCGCCGCGGGCGCCGAGGAGGGAGGCACGCGCAACGAGGCAGCGATCCGACCGGAGCGCTTCGCGCGGCTGGTCACGCTCGCCAGCATCCTCATCGGCGCGGGCCGGGCCGGCGAGCCGATCGCCGTGGCGGAGGTGTGCGAGCGCCTGCAGCTGAGCGAGGAGGAGCTGCGCGAGGACCTCAGCGTGCTCAACGTGGTCAACTTCGGCGGCGGCTCCTACGTGCTCTACGCGGAGGTCAACGAGGACACGCGCGAGATCGAGGTCGACCCGGAGCCCTACAGCGACAACTTCGACCGTCCCGCGCGGCTGCTGCCCGTCGAGGCGAAGGCGCTCGTGGCGGCGATCGACCTGATCGGCGAGCACATCCCCGAGGGCTCGCTCACGTCCGCTCGCAAGAAGATCGTCGCCGCGCTCGGCGAGGATCCGATGGAGCAGGGCCTGCAGGTCGCACCCACCGCGGGCGACGACTCCGACGTGGCGCGGCTCGTCTCCAAGGCGATCGTCGGCCGGCGGCTCGTGGAGCTGGACTACTACAAGGAGAACGAGGACGAGCGCTCGCTGCGCCGCGTCGAGCCGTATGCGCTCACCAACGGGCGCGAGGGCTGGTACGTGGCCTCGTTCGACCCCGAGCGCGACGGGGTGCGCCACTTCCGGCTCGACCGGATCCGGCAGGCCACCGTCACCGACGAGCGATTCGAGCCGCGGCCCGAGGTGGACCCCGCCGCGGAGGTCGACGGCTGGCTGCGCACCGGCGAGGTCCAGGCGTCGCGCACCGCGCGCGTGTGGGTCTCGCCCGATCGCGCCCGCTGGGCGCGCGAGGCTCGCCGCGTGGTGCACGAGTGGAGCGACGGCGCCGTGATCGTCGAGCTCAGCTTCGCCGGCCTCGACTGGCTCGTGCGCGAGGTCCTGCGCGAAGCCGGCGACGCCGCCGTGCTCGAGCCGGAGGACGCCCGCGAGGCGGTCAGCGCCGCCGTCGCGCGCCTGCGCGAGGCGCAGGCCGCCTTCGCGTGAGCCGCCGCGGGCAGACGCGAACGGGCGGTGGACCGGCGAGCGCCGCGTGAGCCGCCGCGAGCAGATCCGCATGGACGAGTCGGAGGTGCTCGCGTTCCTCGCCGAGGAGCGCACGCTCACCTGCGCCACGGCGGGGCCGCGCGGGTGGCCGCACCTGATGCCGCTCTGGTACGTGCTGCGGCCGGATCCCGGCGGCAGCCGCGGCGTGCGTGTCTGGTCGTGGACGTACGCCGCCTCCCAGAAGGTGCGCAACCTCGAGCGCGACCCGCGCGCGACGGTGCAGGTGGAGACCGGCGAGACCTACGATCAGCTGCGCGGCGTGATGTTCGAGTGCGAGGTCGTGATCCACCGGGAGCTCGCCGACGTCTCCGCCCTGGGGGGCCTGATCATGGCCCGCTACTCGGTGCCGCGCGGCACCGAGCCGCCCGTCGAGCTGCCCGCCGAGGCCGCCGAGATGGTGGAGGCGCAGGCCGCCAAGCGAGTGGGCCTCGAGTTCGTGGAGCTGCGGCGCGCGAGCTGGGACCACCGCAAGCTCGGCGGGATCTACTGAGCTAGAAGACCACCGTCGTGCGGCCGTGGACGAACACGCGGTCTTCGCAGTGCCATCTCACCGCGCGCGCGAGCACGGCCCGCTCGATGTCGGCGCCCAGGTGGCTGAGCGCCCTGGCGGAGTCGCGGTGGCTGACGCGGATCACGTCCTGCTCGATGATCGGCCCGTCGTCGAGCTCCTCGGTCACGTAGTGCGCGGTCGCGCCGATCAGCTTCACCCCCCGCTGCCTGGCCTGCTCGTAGGCGCCCGCGCCGGCGAACGCCGGCAGGAACGAGTGGTGGATGTTGATCGCAGGCGCCCGCAGCCGCTCGAGGAACGCGCCCGAGAGGATGCGCATGTAGCGCGCGAGCACCACCACGTCCACGCCCTGCAGCAGCGCGAGCATCCGCTCCTCGGCCTCGCGGTCGCCGCTGGCCGGGGCGGGCACGTGATGGAACGGGGCCCCGAACGCCTCGACGTCCGCCTGCAGGTCGGGGTGGTTGGAGATCACCAGCGCGATCTCCGCGCCCAGCTGGCCGCGGCGCCAGCGCCACAGGAGGTCCAGCACGCAGTGGTCCTGGCGCGAGACGAGGATCGCCACGCGCTTGGCCCGGCCCGCGTCCCACAGCCGCCACTCCATCGCAAACGGCCCGGCCACGTCGCGGGCGAACTCCCTGCCCAGCTCCTCGCGCTGGGCGGCGTCGAGCGGCAGGTGGAACTCGATCCGCATCAGGAACGCGCCGCCGTCGGGGTCGGTCGAGTACTGGCTCGAGGACGCGATGTTGGCCCCGCGGGCGCTCAGGAACTCCGAGACCGCGGCCACGATCCCCGGGCGATCGGGGCACGCCGTGAGCAGGCGGGTCGCGGTGAGCCGTTCGCCGGTGTCCGAGCTGTCCGAGCCGCCTGCCATCCCCGCGCATTGTGGGGCGATCGCGGGCGGCTGGCAAGCGCCGCCTCTCCTCCCACGCCCGCCGAGGGACGCTGCGCCGCTAGGCTGCCGTGCGCATGAACTCGCTGAAGGGGCTGATCCTCTCCGGGGGCAAGGGCACGCGCCTTCGTCCCATCACGCACACGAGCGCCAAGCAGCTCGTGCCGGTCGCGAACAAGCCCGTGCTCTTCTACGGCATCGAAGCGATGGCGCAGGCGGGGATCGACGACGTGGGGATCATCATCGCGCCCGAGACCGGCGGAGAGATCGAAGCCGCCGCCGGCGACGGCTCGCGCTTCGGCGTGCGCATCACCTACATCCTCCAGCACGAGCCTCTCGGCCTCGCCCACGCCGTGCTCACGGCCGAGCCGTTCCTCGGGCGCGATGCGTTCGTGATGTACCTCGGCGACAACCTTCTCCAGGGCGGGATCGCGGACCTGGTGCAGGCGTTTCGCGAGCACAGCCCCGACGCGCTGATCCTGCTGACCCCCGTGCCCGACCCCGAGAACTACGGGGTCGCCGAGCTCGCCGACGCGCCCGCCGGCGAGGTGGGGCGCGTGGTGCGGCTCGTCGAGAAGCCGCGTGACCCCGCCACGGACCTCGCCCTGGTGGGCGTGTACATGTTCACCGCTCCGATCCACGACGCCGCTCGCGCGATCGAGCCGTCCGCCCGCGGGGAGCTCGAGATCACCGACGCGATCCAGTACCTCGTGGACGACGGACAACGCGTCGAGCCCCACATCGTGCGCGGCTGGTGGAAGGACACCGGGCGTCTGGAGGACATGCTCGAGGCGAACCGCCTGATCCTCGACAACATCGACGCGCGCGTGGAAGGGGAGCTGGTCGACTCGCAGATCGACGGCCGCGTCGTCGTCGAGACGGGAGCGAGGCTGGAGCGAACCACCGTGCGCGGCCCCGCGATCATCGGCGCGGGCAGCACGCTCGCCGATTGCTACATCGGCCCCTACACCGCCGTCGGCGAGCGCTGCACGATCCGCAACGCCGAGGTGGAGCACTCGATCCTGCTCGAGGGCGCCGCCGTGTGCGACCTCGACGGACGCATGGAGTCCTCGCTGCTCGGGCGCAACGTCAGCGTGCGCCGCGGCCAGCGCCAGCCGCGCGCGTACCGCTTCATGGTGGGGGACAACTCCGACATATCGATCCTGTGAGGATCCTCGTCACAGGCGCCGGCGGGATGCTCGGCCGGGACGTGATGCGCGCAGGCGAGCGCGCCGGCCACGAGCTCGTCGGTCTCGCGCGCGGCGAGCTCGACATAACCGACGCCGGCGCCGTCGCTGCAGCGTTCGACCGGGCGGGGCCCCACGCGGTGATCAACTGCGCCGCCTGGACCGACGTCGACGGCGCCGAGTCCGACGAGGACGGCGCTCGCGCCGTCAACGCCGCGGGCGCCGGCAACCTCGCGCGCGCTGCCGCGGGTGCGCGCGTGCGACTCGTGCACGTGTCCACCGACTACGTGTTCGACGGGGTCGCGCCGATCGAGGACGGCCACCCGCGCGCGTACCTCGAGTCGGACCCGACCGGCCCGCGCTCGGCCTACGGGCGCACGAAGCTCGAGGGGGAGCGCGAGGTGCTCGCGGCGAGCCGCCGCCACGTGGTGGTGCGCAGCTCGTGGCTGTTCGGCGTGGGCGGCCGCAACTTCGTCGCCGCGATGCTCGGGCTCGCCGCCGAGCGCGACTCCGTGTCGGTCGTCACCGACCAGGTCGGCTGCCCCACCTGGACCGGGCATCTCGCGCCCGCGCTCGTGGGCGTGCTCGAGCGCGACGTCGCCGGCGGTCTCGTGCATCTCGCCGGCGCGGGCGCAGTCTCCTGGAACCGCTTCGCGGTCGAGATCTTCCGCCAGGCCGAGCTGGGCTGCGTCGTCGGCGAGGCGACGAGCGAGCAGATGGCGCGCCCGGCGCCGCGGCCCGCGTGGTCGGCGCTCGAGTCCGAGCGCGAGGACGTGCTGCCGCTGCCGCCCTGGCAGGACGGGCTCGCGGGGTACCTCGCAGCACGTGCTGGGATGATGCGCGTATGAGGCTGCTCGTGTGCGGCGGCGCCGGGTTCATCGGCTCCACGTTCGTGCGCCAGCGCATCGTGGAGCACGGCGACGAGGTGACCGTGCTCGACAAGCTCACCTACGCGGGACGCGAGGAGAACCTCGCCGACCTCCGCGAGGAGGGCGGCTTCCGCTTCATCCGCGGCGCGATCGAGGACGCCGAGGCGGTTCCCGCAGCGATCCGCTCCTCACAGCCCGACGCGATCGTGAACTTCGCCGCGGAGACCCACGTGGACCGCTCGATCGCCGAGCCCGACGCGTTCGTGCGCACCCACGCCCTCGGCACCTACGTGCTGCTCGAGGCGGCCCGAGAGCACCGGCTGCGCTACGTGCAGGTGTCCACCGACGAGGTGTACGGCTCGATCGAGGAGGGCACGTTCACCGAGGAGAGCCCGCTGCGGCCCTCCTCCCCCTACTCCGCGACCAAGACCGGCGCGGACCTGCTGGTGCAGAGCTACTTCCACACCTACGGCCTTCCGGCGCTGATCTGCCGCGGTTCGAACAACTACGGGCCCTACCAGTACCCCGAGAAGCTGATCCCGCTGATGGTGCTGAACGCGCTGCACGGGGATTCGCTGCCCGTCTACGGCGACGGGATGCAGGTTCGCAACTGGATCCACAGCACCGACTTCGCCCGCGCGATCGGTCACGTGCTCGAACACGGGCAGGAGGGTGAGGTCTACAACGCCGGCGGTCCCGACGAGTGCCCCAACATCGACGTGGTCAAGAGGATCGTCGAGCTCACCGGAGCCTCCACCGGGCAGATCGAGTACGTCACCGACCGTCCCGGTCACGACCGCCGC